>NZ_JBHJUW010000080.1:0-38687 GCF_042268205.1 Streptomyces sp. NPDC056160 | reverse complement strand
GGGCGGTGAGGTCCGCGGTGAGCCGGCGTTTGAGGACCTTGCCGCTGGGGCCCAGCGGGAGCGCGCCGACGAACTCGACGCGCCTCGGGTACTTGTAGGCGGCGATGCGCTCCCTGCTCCAGGCGATGATCTCCTCGGCCAGACGGCCGTCCGGGGCGCGCCCCGGGCGCCGCACCACCACGGCGCACACCTCCTGGCCCAGGCGGGCGTCCGGGACGCCGACCACCGCGCACTGGGCCACCGCCGGGTGGGTGGCGAGCAGCTCCTCCACCTCCCGCGGGTAGACGTTGTAACCGCCGCGCACGATCAGGTCCTTCGTACGGTCGACGACGGTCAGGCGGCCGTCCGCGTCCAGGACACCCAGGTCGCCGGTGCGCAGCCAGCCGTCGACCAGCGCGGCCCCGGTCGCCCCGGGGTCGTCGAGGTAACCCGCCATGACGTTGTGGCCACGGACCACGATCTCGCCCCTCTGCCCCGCCGGCAGCGCCTCGACGCGGTCCGCCGTGCCGGGCCGGGCGATCCGCACCTCGACGCCCCTGATCGGGTGCCCCACCGTGCCGGGCCGCCGGGGCAGGCCCGGCTGGTTGTAGGCGACGCACGGGGAGGCCTCGGTCAGGCCGTAGCCCTCGTAGACCGGGCAGCCGAAGGCGGCTTCGAAGTCCGCCAGGACCTGGACGGGCAGGGCCGAGCCGCCGGAGTACGCCCGGTCGGGGCGGGGCCGCGCCGGGCTGTCGCGTACGGCCTGGAGCAGCGCGACGTACATCGTCGGCACCCCCATGAGCACGGTGCACCGCTCGGCGGTCATCAGCGCGAGCGCTCCTTCCGCGCTGAAGCGCCGCATCAGCACGAGGGTCGCCCCGGCGCGGAAGCACGTGCCCATGGCGCAGACCTGTCCGAAGGTGTGGAAGAGCGGCAGGGCGCCGAGCACCACGTCCTGGGGGCGCATGGCGAACGGTGCGAGCATCGTCGTGTCGATGTTCATCACCAGGTTGAAATGGCTGATCATGACGCCCTTGGGGCGGCCCGTGGTGCCCGAGGTGTAGAGGACGACCGCGATGTCGCCCGGGGCGCGCGGCACGGCGGCGTCCAGCGGCGGCGTGCCGGCGGCGAGCACGTCCAGGGCCGAAGGGCCCGCGGGGGCCGGGCCGGGGGCCGCCACGGTGAGCAGCGGGACCCGGGCCGCCTTCGCCGCCTGTTCGCCCTCGGCCAGCAGGGCACCCTCGCAGACCAGGGCCCGTGCGCCCGAGTGCCGCAGGATGTAGGTGATCTCCGCCGTCTTCAGCAGGGCGTTCACCGGGACCACGGTGGCGCCGGCGGCGAGCGCCCCGTAATAGGCCTTCGGGAACTCGGCGGTGTTGGACAGCAGCAGCGCCAGGCGGTCGCCGGGACCGACGCCCTGCCGGTGCAGCGCCGCCGCGTACCGCAGGGCGTCCTGCCACAGTGCGCCGTAGGGGACGCGCGCGCCGTCGGCCACCAGGGCGGTGGCGCCGGGGCGCAGCCGCGCGCTGTCGCCGAGGACGTGGGCCGCCGACAGGGTCGCACCGCCCGTCATCGCCGCCCGTCCGTCGCGGTGGGGTTCCGCGGACAGCTGACCGTCGCGGTGGGGCGGCAAGGGAATTGGGGAACCCGGGAAAAAGAATCTTCACCGGCGCCGGCGGCTTCACATTCGGTCATCTGCACTCCGCTTCGAGCGATTTCGAGAGCGTGCAACGCGCACTGTGCAAGCACCGCAGCGCATCCTACGATGGCCCGCGCCGGTTGGGAAGCGACAGGGAGTGGGCCCCGACATGTCCGAGTACATGGATTTCTTCGCTCGTCTCGCCGAGGAAACGGCCGAACGGAAAAGGGAGTTCCTCCAGCTCGGCCGTGTCGCCGGCCGATTCCCCGCCGCGGGCACCACGCACCATGGCGAAATCGCCGTCTGGTGCAGCAACGACTACTTGGGTATGGGGCAGCATCCGAAGGTTCTCGCCGCGATGAAGGACGCCGTCGACGAATACGGCGCGGGTTCCGGGGGTTCGCGCAACATAGGCGGCACGAACCACTGCCACGTGGCCCTGGAGGAGGAACTCGCCGCGCTGCACGGAAAGGAGGACGCGGTGCTGTTCACCTCCGGTTATTCGGCCAACGAGGGGGCGCTGTCGGTGCTCGCGGGACGCATCGACGACTGCGCCGTCTTCTCCGACCAGTTGAACCACGCGTCGATCATCGACGGGTTGCGGCACAGCGGCGCCGAGAAATTCATCTACCGCCACAACGACTGCGCGCACCTGGAGGAACTGCTGGCCTCCGTGGACGCCGGTCGGCCGAAACTCGTCGTCACGGAGTCGGTGCATTCGATGCGCGGGGACGTCGCCCCGCTGGCCCGGATCGCCGACCTCGCCCGGCGGTACGACGCGGTGACCTTCCTGGACGAGGTGCACGCCGTCGGCATGTACGGCCCCCAGGGGGCGGGCATCGCCGCGCGGGAGGGCATCGCCTCCTCCTTCACACTCGTGATGGGCACGCTCGCCAAGGGGTTCGGCATGACGGGCGGTTACGTGGCCGGGCCCACGGTGCTCATGGACGCGGTCCGCGCCTTCGCGCGCTCGTTCATCTTCACCACCGCGCTGCCTCCCGCGGTCGCCGCGGGCGCCCTCGCCGCGGTGCGCCACCTGCGGGGCTCCGAACAGGAGAGGGAGCGGCTGGCCGTCAACGCCCGTCTGCTGCACGGGCTGTTGCGCGAGCGCGGCATCCCGTTCCTGTCCGACCGGACCCACATCGTGTCCGTGCTGGTGGGCGAGGACCGCCTGTGCAAGCGGATGTCCGCCCGGCTGCTGGAGGGGTACGGCATCTACGTACAGGCCGTGAACGCGCCCAGTGTCCCGGCCGGTGAGGAGATCCTGCGGGTCGCGCCGTCCGCGGTGCACGAACCCGCCGCCGTACGGGAGTTCGCCGCCGCCCTGGACACCGTCTGGTCCGAGCTTAAGGCGCCGCGCGGGAGCCTGCCGCGCGAGGTCGCCCGCCTGCCGTGAGGCTGCACAGGCCCGGCCCCGGCTCACGGACGGCACCACCGGCCGCGTGCGGTCGCTCACCCCTCACCGGTGGGTGCACTCACACCGGCCGGTCTTCTCTCACCGGTCGGTGCTCTCTTCCGGTGGATGTCCTTGCTCCGGTCGGTGATCTCTCCCGGGGTGCCCTCTCACCGGTGGGTGCTCTCCCCCGGGGTGCCCTCTCACCGGTCGGTGATCTCCCCCGGGGTGCCCTCTCACCGGTCGGTGCCGCTGTCGCCCCCCGCCCAGATCCGCCGCATCTCCCGCGACGCGGCGAGCACCTCCTCCAGGGTTCCGGCCGCGTCCACCCGGCCGTCCTTGAGGACGACCACCCGGGCCGCCGCGCGCAGCAGCGCGGGCCGGTGCGTCACCGCGAGGACGGTGGCGCGCCGGGCCAGCAGCCGTTGCCACAGCAGGCGTTCGGTGTCGGGGTCGAGGGCACTGGAGACGTCGTCGAGGACCAGGAGCTCGGGGCGCCGGGCCAGCATCCGGGCGACGGCGACCCGTTGCAGCTGGCCGCCGGACAGCCGCAGCCCGCGCGGCCCCACGACGGTGTCCGCACCGTCCCGCATGGCGGCCAGGTCGGGGCCGAGCACCGCCGTGTGCACGGCACCGGTGAGGACGGCGGCGTCGTCGTCCGCGCCGATCAGCACGTTCTCGCGGACCGAGCCGCTGAACAGCCGGGGCGCCTGCGGGGTGTACCCGCAGCGCGGGGCGACGAGGAAGGCTGAGGGGTCGCGCACCGGTTCGCCGTTCCACAGCACGCTGCCGTGCTCGCACGGCACGAGTCCCAGCACGGCCCGCAGCAGCGTGGTCTTGCCCGCGCCGACACCGCCGGTCACCACGGTCACGCCGTGGCGTACGACGCTCAGGTCGACGTCGTGGACGCCGTGTCCGGTGCCGGCGTAGCGGGCGGTCAGTCCGCGTACGGTCAGCTCCCGCAGCGGGAGGCCGTCGCACGGTCGGCCGTCCGGGCCGTCGGGTCCGGCGTCGTCGGGCGGTTCGGGCGGGTGGGCGCCGAGGAACCCGGCGATCCGGGCGAGCGCCACGGAGACCCGCTGCAGGCGGACGGAGAGTATGCCGATCGAGGCCAGGGCTTCGGCCAGGATCTGCAGGTAGAACATGAACAGGGCCAGGTCGCCGACGCTGAACGCGCCGTGGCGGGCCCGCCCGGAGGTGAGCAGCAGCACCACGCCGACGCCGACCGGTGCCGCGTTGGCGATCACCGTGCGCTGCACCCCGGAGAAGAGTTCCTCACGCACGGCGGCCCGGGCGCGCGCGTCGTCGAGCCGGGCGATGTGCGCGCTCACGTGGTCCTCGGCGGCCGCGGCCTGGACGGCGCGGACGTTGCCGACCGCCTCCCGCAGCGCGCCGGCGACCCGGGCCGAGGCGGTGCGCGTGGTGCGCCGGTAGCGCAGGAACCGGCCGTGGACGGCGCCCGTGACCGCCGTGATCAGGACGAGCAGGACCAGCAGCGCGCTGGTGACGACGGCGTCGATGCGCATCATGAGCGTGACGGAGGCGATGACGAACAGCCAGTGCGCGAGGTTGGTCGGGGCCCAGGCGACGAAGAAGCCGGTCTCGTCGACGTCCTCGCCGACCGCGCGCAGCGTCTCCCCGGGCGTGCTCACCGTGGTTCCCGGCCGGCGCAGCGCGGTGCCCAGCAGCGCGTGGCGCAACCGGGCGGTGGTGCGGTACTGCACCCGCGGCTCCAGCCGGTTGATCATCACGCCGAACTGCAGGCACAGCCGTGCCGTCTCGACCGCGGCGACCCAGGCGATGAGCAGCCAGACCCCGTCGCCGCGGTCGAAGCCGTCGAACAGGCGCTGGAAGAGCAGTCCGACGGCGAGGGTCCCGGCCCGCAGCAGCACCCACAGGGCGGTCAGCGTCCAGTAGGCCGTGGCCGAACCGCGCAGGGCCGTCGTCAGCCGTCCGAGGGTGGTCCGTGCTCCGTCGGCCGGGCCCGCGCCGCCGGTGTCCTGGGCACCGGGTGCCGGTGGAGTGGTCTTCACGTGGTCCCCCGGCCGGTGTGCAGCAGTCCGTGGAAGCGGGAGGTCGGGTCGGCGGCCAGGGTGGTGCGGTGCCCGTCCTCGACGACCGCGCCCTCGTCGAGGACGAGGATGCGGTCGACGTGGCTCAGGGCGTGCGGCCGGTGCTGGACGACGACGGCCGTGCGGCCTGCGAGGAGGCGTTCCAGCGCGGGCAGCAGCAGCGCTTCGGTGTGCGGGTCGAGCCGCGCCGTGGGCTCGTCCATGAGCACCAGTGCGGGGTCGCGCAGGAACACCCGGGCGAGGGCGAGCAGTTGTTCCTCCCCGGCGGACATGCCGCGTCCGCCGGCGCCGAGCACGGTGTCGAGTCCGTCGGGCAGGGCGTGCCGCCAGTCGGTGAGTCCGGCCTCGTCCAGCGCGGCGCACAGCCGGTCGTCGTCGACGGCGGGGTCGTAGAAGGTCAGGTTCTCCCGGAGGGTGGCGTGGAAGACCTGGACCTCCTGGGTGACCAGGGCGACCCGGCGGCGCAGCGACCCGGTGTCGAGGGCGCGCACGTCCTGTCCGCCGACCCGCGCGGTGCCGTGCTCGGGGTGGTGGAGGGCGAACAGCAGCCGCAGGACGGTGGACTTGCCGCTTCCGGTGCGGCCGACGACGCCGAGCCGTTCCCCGGGCTCCAGCCGGAAGGACACCTCCCGCAGCACGGGCTCGCCGGGCTCGTAGGAGAAGGTCACGCGGTCGAGGGCGGCGGTGAGCGGTCCTGGGGGCAGGCGGCGTCCGGTGCCGGGGCGCGCGGTGTCCTGGGCGGGCAGCAGCTCCCGCAGCCGCCGTACGCAGACCGCCGCTTCCTCCAGGTCCTGGAAGCGGGTGGTGATCGCGAGCAGGGGGCGGCGCAGCAGCATGGCGTAGGAGAGGGCGGCGAAGGCCGTGCCGGTGGTGAGGCGGCCCTGGGAGTGCAGCCACACGCTGACGGCGAGGGCGAGGACGACGCTCGCGGTGGACAGGCCCTGTACGGTGGCGGGCCAGCGCACCGAGACGCGCGCCGCCCGGCGGGCCCGCCGGTACAGCTCGTCCTGGCGCGCCGTCAGGGCGGCGAGGGTCGCCTCACGGGCGCCGTTGACGCGCAGGTCCTCGGCGGCGGCCAGCCGCTCCTCCAGGAAGCCGAGGAGGTCGGCGGAGGACTGGCGGCGGGCGGCGACGAAGGGCATGGCGCGGCCGGCCAGGCGCCGCAGCAGGACGAGGGTGCCCGCGGCGAGCGGGGCGAAGACCAGGGCGAGGCGCCAGTCGAGCAGGAAGAGGGCGGCGAGGATGCCGACGGCCAGCAGGGCCTGCGCGGCGACTTCGAGGAGCAGTGCGGACATCACGGCGGCGAGGCGGGTGACGTCGCCGTCGATGCGGTCGACGAGTTCGCCGGGCGGGTGGCTCTGGTAGAAGCGTGCGCAGCGGCGCAGGCTGTGGTCGACCAGGTCGGCCCTGAGCCGGTTGGTGCCGCGCCAGGCGAGCCGGGAGGCGACGGCGTCGGTGGTGATGGTCGCCGCGAGCAGGCCGAGGGCGGCGGCCAGGTACCACAGGGCGACGCCCAGCAGGGCGTCGGAGGGCCGCTGCGAGAGCGTGTCGTCGACGAACCGGCGCAGCAGGTAGGGGGCGGCGAGCTGGAGTGCGATGCCGAGCGGCACGAGCACCGCCAGCAGTGCGACGGCCGGCCGTTCGCCGCGCAGATAGCGGATCAGCAGGGACAGCTGCCGTAACGGACTGGCCGTCAACGCGTTCCTCCCCCTTCGCCGGGCGGCGGAAAGCCCCAGGATAAAGTCCGGCCCGCTCGGGGGGAATCGTGCGTGACCCGGGGAAATGCGGACCGTTGCTGCGGTTTCGGCGCGCTGCTAGACTCCACGGGTCTTCTGGGCCGATTGATCGCGTTCGACAGCGGAGTGGGCCGACTGTTTTCGGCCACAATTCCTTGGCCCTGTTTTCTTCCGGGTGCGTCCGAGGGACCGTGGTCCCGGCCGTCCGGTGCCCGGGGCCGGCACCAGCACAGAGCACCGCCTTGAACATTCGGGTTCGTTCGACGCAAGGGGGATTCTCATGTCGGGTGACGCGCGGGACGAGGACGGCGCGGCCGGGAAAGATCCCGGCGGGTCCACCGGGAAAGCTCCCGCTCAGACCGGGAAAGTGGTGGTCACGGGGGCGGCCGGTTTCATCGGATCGCACCTCGTGGAATCCCTCAGGCGCGGCGGCGCACACGTCGTGGGGATTGATCGTAAAGCGTCCTGGACGGAGCGTGAGATCCAGCCCTCCGCGACGATGGGATCATTACACGCCATCCGCGGTGACCTCGCCTTCTCGGATCTTGCGGAATGTCTGGAAGACGCCTCCGTCGTCTTCCACTTGGCCGCGTTACCGGGCGTCCGGCCGTCCTGGACGCAGTTCCCCGAGTATCTGCACTGCAACGTGCTGGCCACCCAGCGCCTGATGGACGCGTGCGTGCGCGCCGGGGTCCCCCGCGTGGTCATGGCCTCGTCGTCGAGCGTGTACGGCGGCGCGGAGGGACGGATGAGCGAGGACGACCTGCCGCGCCCCCTGTCACCCTACGGCGTCACCAAACTGGCCGCGGAACGTCTCGCGCTCGCCTTCGCCGCCCGCCGGGACGCCGCGCTCACGGTCAGCGCCCTGCGCTTCTTCACCGTGTACGGCCCGGGGCAGCGCCCCGACATGTTCATCTCCCGGGTCATCGGCGCGGCCCTGCAGGGCAGGCCCATCGAGGTGTACGGCGACGGCACGCAGGTACGCGACTTCGTGCACGTCTTCGACATCGTGCGCGCGCTGACCCTCGCGGCCGGCGCCCCGGGACGCGGCAGCACCGTCCTGAACGTGGGCACGGGCAGCGCCTCCTCGGTCAACGAGGTCCTCGCCCTCACCGGCGAGCTGACCGGCGTGCGGCCCGACGTGCGGTACGGGGCCGCGCGCATCGGCGACGTGCGCTGCACCACCGCGGACGTCTCCCGGGCCGAGCGGCGGCTCGGGTTCACCGCGCGCACGCCGCTGCGGGCCGGGCTCGCCACCCAGGTCGAGTGGGCCAGGCGGACGCTGACGGCGTCGCCGCACGCCCCGACGACCGGCGGCGGACGCATCGGGATGACGCCCACCGACCGGGCGTAGCCGGCATGTGCGGCTTCGTGGGATTCAGCGACGCGGGCGGCGGCCGGGCGCCGGCCCCGGACACCGCCCGGCGGATGCTCGCCGCGGTGGCGCACCGCGGGCCCGACGGCTCCAGCTGGTGCCACCACCGGGGCGTGACCTTCGCGCACTGCGCGCTGACCTTCGTCGACCCGGACCGGGCGCGCCAGCCGCTGCGTTCCGCCGGCGGGGCGACCGTGCTGGTCCTCAACGGGGAGATCTACAACCACGCCGAGCTGCGTCGGGAACTGCGCGCCGAGGGCGTGCGGTTGCGCACCGGCAGCGACACCGAGGTGCTCGTCGAGCTGTACGAGCGCCGCGGCATGGCGGTGCTGGAGCGGCTGCGCGGCATGTACGCGTTCGCGCTGCACGACGCGCGCACGGCGACCACCGTGCTGGCCCGCGACCCGATGGGCAAGAAGCCGCTGTACTACACCCGCGTCCCGGACGGTCTCGCCTTCGCCTCCGAACTGACCGCGCTGCTGCGCCACCCCGGCACCCCGCGCACCCCCGACCCGGCGGCGCTGGCCCGCTACCTGACGCTCCAGGCGTTCTGCGCGCCCGGCTCGGCGGTGGCCGGCGTACACAAGGTGCGCCCCGGCCACTACGTGACGTTCAGCGGCGGCGCGCTCACCGAGACGGAGTTCTGGCGGCCCCGGCTGGATCCCGGGCCACGGGTTCCCGTACGGCAGGCCGCCACCCGGTTCGAGGAGCTGTTCCGCGCGGCCGTGGCCCGCCGGGTCCGCAGCACCGAACGGCGCCTGGGCGTGCTGCTCAGCGGCGGGCTGGACTCCAGCGCGGTGGCCGCCGTGGCCCAGCAGCTCTCCCCGGGCTGGCCGGTGCCGACCTTCAGCGCGGGCTTCGCCGACCGGGACTTCGACGAGAGCAGGCACGCCCGCGCGGTCGCCCGCCACCTGGGCACCGAGCACCACACGGTCCGCATCACGGGCCGCGACCTCGCCGACGTGGTGGAGGCCGAGTACGCCGCGGCCGACGAGCCGCTGGCCGACCCGTCGCTGCTGCCGACGCGCATCGTCTGCCGGGCCGCCCGGCAGCAGGTGCGCGGAGTGCTCAGCGGGGACGGCGCCGACGAACTGCTCCTGGGCTACCGGTACTTCCAGGCCGAGCGGGCCATCGAGACGCTGCTGCGGCTGATGCCGGCGCACCGGCTGGAGTCGCTGCTGCGCGCACTCGTGCGGGCGCTGCCCGCCCGTTCGGGCAACCTGCCCCTCTCCGCGGCGCTGCGGCTGCTGGCCCGGGGCCTGCGGGCGGCGCCCGAGCACCGTTTCTACCTCTCCACGGCCCCCTTCCAGCCGGGCGAACTGACCGCCCTGCTCCATCCGGACGCCCGCGCCGCCGCCCTGTCCGGGCCCGGCCCGTTCGCGGAGATCTCCCGGCTGCTCGACGGACAGGACGGCCTCACCGGCGTGCAGCGCAGCCAGCTCGCCGTCTTCGCGCACTTCCTGCGCGACGTCATCCTCACCAAGACCGACCGCGGCGGCATGCGCGGCGCCCTGGAGGTGCGCTCGCCCTTCCTCGACCTGGACCTGGTCGAGTACGTCAACTCCCTGCCCACGGCGCTGAAACTGCGCCGCCTGACCGGCAAGCACCTGCTGCGCCAGGTGGCGGCGGACTGGCTGCCGAAGGACATCGTCCACCGCACCAAACTGGGCTTCCGCGCCCCGCTGGCGTCCCTGTTGCGCGAGGAGCTGCGCCCGCTGCTCCTGGACACCCTCGCGCCGTCCGCGCTGCGCCGCGACGGGCTGTTCGACGCGCAGGCCGTGCGCCGCCTGACCGACGACCATCTCCGCGGCGGGCACGACACCTCGCGCAAGCTGTGGGCCCTGCTGGCCTACCAGCTCTGGTACCGCGACCTGACCTCCTCCTCCCCCGCTCACCTCGCCCTCCCCGAGGAGACCCACCGTGCTCCCTGACCGCCCGACCATCCAGGTGCTGTCCCCCCGGACCTGGGGGGAGTTCGGCAACTACCTCGCCGCGACCCGCTTCTCCCGCGCGCTGCGCACCTCCGTCGAGGCGGAGGTCACGCTGCTGGAGGCGGAGCCGATCCTGCCCTGGCTGGGCGAGGCCGGCGCCGAGATCCGCACCATCTCCCTGACCAGCCCGGACGCGGCGACCCGCACCAGGCGTTACATGGGTCTCATGGGCCGGCTCCAGGAGCGGTTCCCGGCCGGTTTCGAGGCCGCTCCCACGCCCGCGCAGCGCGCCGCGCTCGCCCCGCTCGCCGCGCACCTGACGACGACGGCGCCGGACGTCGTGGTCGGCACCAAGGGTTTCGTGGCACGGCTGTGCGTGGCCGCCGTACGGCTGGCCGGGGTCCGCACCCGGGTGGTCAGCCACGTCACCAACCCGGGTCTGCTGCAACTCCCCCTGCACCGCAGCCCGTACCCGGACCTGACCCTCGTCGGCTTCGACTGGGCCCGCGACCACCTGCTGGCCGAGTGCGGCGGCGATCCCGAGCGGGTGCGGGTGGTCGGCCCGCTGGTCGCCCAGCACGATCTGCGCTCCTTCATGACCAGCGGGTCCGCCCAGCCCGCCGAGGAGGCGCAGGGCCCCTGGGGAGGCGACGACGACCCCGGCCGGCCGCGCCTGATCGTGTTCTGCAACCGGGGCGGCGACGTCTACCTGGACCTGGTGCGGCACATCGCGGACACCCACCCGGACACCGACCTGGTCTTCGTCGGGTACGACGACCCGGAACTGGCCCAGCGCGCCGCCGCCGGGGCCGCCCGCCTCGCGCACTGGCGCTTCCACAGCCGCCTGACCCAGGCCCAGTACTTCGAGTACATCGACCGTGCCGCCCGCGCCCCGCACGGCCTGCTCCTCTCCAAGGCGGGGCCCAACACCACACTCGAGGCGGCGTACTTCGGCATCCCGGTGCTGATGCTGGAGTCGGGGCTGCCGATGGAGCGGTGGGTGCCGGGGCTGATCCACGAGCACGGTCTGGGCCGGGCCTGCGCCGGCCCGGAGGAACTGCTGCGCACCGTCGACGACTGGCTCACCCGTCCCGCGACGATCGAGACGCACAAGAAGGCCGCCGTCTCCTTCGCGGAGTCCGTGCTCGACCAGGACGCGGTGACCGCCCGCATCGGGGCCGCGGTCCGGCCCCTTCTGGAGGCCAGGTGAGGCCCCGGCTGCGGCTGGTCGCGGGCCCCGACGGCGTCCGTGCCGAGGGCGACGAGGAGGTGCGGCTCGGGCACGTGCTGCGCGGCGACCCGCTCGCCGACGGGCCGCCGCCCGAGGGCGTCTTCGCCGCCTGGAGCTGGGACGGCGAACGCCTGCGCGCCCGCAACGACCGGTACGGCATGCACCCGCTCTACTACCGCGCCGACGGCGCCCGCCTCGCCCTCTCCCCCGACCCGCTCGCCCTGCTCGTCCCCGGCGAGAGCGCCGCGCTCGACCACGACGCGCTGGCCGTCTTCGTCCGCCTCGGCTTCTTCCTGGGCGAGGACACGCCCTTCGCCGCCGTCCGCGCGCTGCCCCCCGCCGCCACCCTGACCTGGTCGCGCGCGGGCCTGCGTCTGCGGTCGGCGGCGCCCGCCCCGGCCGGGCCCGCCGCCATGAGCCGGGCGCAGGCCGTGGACGGGTTCGTCGACCTCTTCCGCGCCGCCGTGGCCCGGCGGCTGCCCCACCGGCCCTACGCCCTCCCGCTGAGCGGCGGCCGCGACTCCCGGCACATCCTGCTCGAACTGTGCCGCCAGGGCGCCGCTCCCCGGCTGTGCGTGAGCGGCGCCAAGTTCCCGCCCGACCCGGGCGCCGACGCCGAGGTCGCCGCCCGGCTCGCCGCACGGCTCGGCCTGGCGCACCGCACCCTGCCCCGGCCGCGCTCGCAGTTCCGGGCCGAACTCGCCGCGAACCCGGCCCAGGGCATGGGCACCCTCGACGGCGCCTGGACGCTGCCGCTGCAGGCGTGGCTGCGCCGCCACGGCGGCCTGTCCTACGACGGGCTCGGCGGGGGCGAGCTGGCGCAGAACCCGAGCATCGACCTCATCCGGCGCACCCCCTACGACCCGGCGGCGCTGCCCCGGCTGGCCGACCGGCTGCTGGCGGCCGGCCGCACCGGCGCACACGTCGAGCACCTGCTCGGGCCGCGCACCGCACGGCTGTGGAGCCGGGAGCGCGCCCGCGACCGGCTCGTGACCGAACTCGCCCGGCACGCGCCGGCCGCCCTCCCGCTCGGCTCGTTCTTCTTCCACAACCGCACCCGGCGCTCCATCGCCCTGGCCCCCTTCGCGCTGGGCGGCGACCGGCTCGTGGTCCACACGCCGTACCTCGACCACGCGCTGGTCGACCACCTGTCCTCGGTGCCCTCCCGCCACCTCCTGGACGGCACGCTGCACGACGAGGCGCTGCGCCGCGCCTACCCGGCCCACGCCCGCCTCGGCTTCGCCGCCGCCGTGCCGCAGCGGTACGGCGCCTTCCTGGTCGCGCACCGGCTGGCGTACCTCGTGCGGCTGCTGACCCACGCGGCGTGCGCCGAACCGCACTGGTGGCGCGGCACCGACCGGGTCCTGCCGCGGCTGCTGGCCGCAGGCCGCGGGCCCGGCGCCGCCAGACGGGTCAGCCGCCTGCAGCCCCTCGCCCTGTACCTCCTCCAGCTGGAGTCCCTCGCAACCGGACGCACTTCCTGAGCGGCCCACCGGCCCCTGGCACCGGCCGGTCGGGCACGACCCCCCGAAGGAGGGGACAGCATGCGGAAGACACTGCCCGTCATCAGCACCGGTCCGGCGACGGGGTCGGGCGGCTGCTCGACCACCGCCGCGGCACCGGCCAGGCCGGGACTGCCCCGGTGGCGCCGGCGCACCCTGCGCATCGCCCTGGTCCGCCACCACGACCTGTGCCTGAACACCCGTCAGATCACGCAGATCCAGAAGCGCGCCGGGGTCCTGCCGCACCTCGGGCTCGGCTACATCCACACCGCGCTGAAGACGGCCGGGTTCCACAACGTCATCCAGATCGACACCCCCGCCCTGGGCCTGGACGCCGAGGGGCTGCGCCGCCTGCTCGCCGACTTCGCACCGGACCTGGTCGGCGTCAGCACCACCACCCCCGGACTGCCCGGCGCCGTCGAGGCCTGCGAGGTGGCCAAGAGCACCGGCGCCAAGGTGATCCTCGGCGGCCCGCACACCGAGGTCTACGCCCACGAGAACCTGTACCACGAGTGCATCGACTACGTCGGTGTCGGCGAAGGCATCACGATCATGCCGGAGCTGGCGGAGGCCCTGGAGCAGGGCGAGAAGCCCGAGGGCATCCGCGGCCTGGTCTCCCGCGACCACGACGGCGGCGCGGCGCCCATGGTGAACCTGGAGGAGGTCGGCTGGCCCGAGCGCGGCGGCCTGCCCATGGACCGCTACTACTCGATCATGGCGCCCCGGCCGTTCGCCACGATGATCTCCAGCCGCGGCTGCCCCTTCAAATGCAGCTTCTGCTTCAAACAGGCAGTCGACAAGAAGTCGATGTACCGCAGCCCCGAGGACGTCGTCGGCGAGATGACCGAACTGAAGGACCGCTGGGGGGTGAAGGAGATCATGTTCTACGACGACGTGTTCACCCTGCACCGCGGCCGGGTCCGCGAGATCTGCGCGCTGATCGGCGAGCGCGGCCTGAAGGTGCGCTGGGAGGCGCCCACCCGGGTCGACCTGGTGCCCGAACCGCTGCTGAAGGCGATGGCCGGGGCGGGCTGCGTACGGCTGCGGTTCGGCATCGAGCACGGCGATCCCGAGATCCTGCGCCGGATGCGCAAGGAGAGCGACATCGAGAAGATCGAGAAGGCCGTCACCTCGGCGCACGAGGCCGGCATCAAGGGCTTCGGCTACTTCATCGTGGGCTGGCTCGACGAGAGCCGGGAGCAGTTCCGGCGCACCGTCGACCTGGCCTGCCGGATACCGCTGGACTACGCGAGCTTCTACACGGCGACCCCGCTGCCCGGGACACCGCTGCACACCGAGTCGGTGGAGGCCGGACGGATCCCCGCCGACTACTGGGACCGGTTCGTGCGGGGCGAGTTCGACAGCCGGATCGGCTATCTCGTCCCGGACGCCCAGCGCCGGGCCCAGGCCGCCTACCGGGCGTTCTTCCTGCGCCGCGGCATGGTCAAGCCGTTGCTGAGCCACATGGCCGCGACCGGCCAGTGGCGCAACACGCTGGACGGCCTGCGCAGCCTCGCCCGTTCGACCTCCAACACCGACCGTGACTTCTGAGGCGGCCCGCCCGGACACCCGGCCGCGTCCGGGCCCGCCCCCGAGACTCAACGAGCCCCTGCCCGCCCGCGCCCGGGCCCGCCGGGACGAGCCGTGGTGGCTGCGCCACCTGCGCCGCAGCATGGCCCGCGGCTACCGGCCGCCCGCGTCCTGGACCGTCCCGGTGCGGCACGTCCTGCCGCGGACCGGGGGAACAGGCGGCACCCCGGACGGGCCGGACGCGACGGACGGGACCGGGGCGGGCGCGGACGGGACCGGGGCGGGTGCTCGGGGCGCCGCCGCGGTGCTGAGCACCGGTGTGCGGCCCGCGCTGGCGCTGGTCGCCCCGACCTGTGTCTCGCGCGGGACGCTCCAGGAGCAGGAGGACCGGCTCGACGCCCTCCTCGACCAGCTCGCCGCGACGGAGGCGGCGCACCCCGGGACACCGGTCGCGCTCTTCCTCGGCATGCAGTGGGCCGACGCCGGGGAGGAACGCGAGGCACTGCGGCGGCTGCGGGAGCTGGTGGCGCGGGCCCGGGCCCGGATGCCGCGGCTGCCGGTGTGCGGTCTGTCACTGCCCGGCCCGGGCAAGCCCCGCACCCTGAACGCCGCCATCGAAGTGGCCGAACTCCTCGGCTGCGTGGGCGTGGCATGGGTCGACGACGACGTGACACCCGCCGACGGGTGCCTGGCCCGGATGGTCCGCGACTTCCTGGCGGCCGGCTGCCGGGGCGCGGTGGGCGCCACGAAGGTCCCGCACACCAAGCAGTACGCCACCTCGCGGCTGCTGGCCCGGGCCAAGGCCGTCGCGGCGCCCGCGGTGAACTACCCGCACGGCTGCTGCATCCTGGTGGCCACGGACGTGGTGTCCGGCGGCATGCCGGGCCGGTACGTCTCCGACGACGGGTACGTCTGCTTCCGCCTCCTCGACGCACGCCTGCCCGACCCGCTGGCCCACCTGCGGCTGGTGCCGGACGCCCGATGCCACTACTTCGTCGCCGGTCCCGCGGGCGAGACCCGTCGCAGGATTCGCCGGCTGCTGCTCAACCACCTCGTCGACCTCGCCGACTGGCCGCTGCCCGCGGCCCGTTACTACTTCCGGCACGTCCTCTTCTCCGGCCTGTGGCCGCTGACCGGCTTCGACGGCTCCCGGGGCGTGCGCCACGGGGCCCGGAAGGCGGCGATCAAATGGCTGTACTTCGCCTGGTTCGCGAGCGTGGGCGCCGAGCTGTACCTGCGCGGGCTGGCCGGCCGGCCACTGCGCCGCATCGAGTGGGCCCCTTACTCGGCGGTCCGCACCCCCTCCCCTGCTGACCAGGAGCGCCGATGAAGGTACTGTCCCTGCACTCCGCCGGTCACGACACCGGCGTCGGCTACTTCGAGGACGGCCGGCTCGCGTTCGCCGTCGAGACCGAACGGCTCACCCGCGTCAAGCACGACCACCGCAGCGACATCGCCCTGCGGCACGTGCTGTCCCAGCCGGGGGTGGACGCCGACGGGATCGACCTGGTGGCGGTGAGCACCCCGGTGCGCAGCGCGCTGCTGAAGATCCCCGACCTGGACGAGGCGATGCGGCGCATCGGGGCGGGCGCGCCGCACCACCGCACGGTGTGCGACCTGCTCGGGCGGCGGGTGGAGTGCGTCGTCGTCACCCACGAGGTGTCGCACGCCGCGCTGGCCGCGCACTACGCCGGCCACGAGGACGGCACCCTGGTCCTGGTCAACGAGGGCCGCGGCCAGCTCACCCGCAGTTCCCTGTTCCGGGTCGAGGGCGCCGCGCTGGCCTGGGTCGCCAAGGATCCGCTGCCCTGGTACGGCAACGGCTTCGGCTGGACGGCGATCGGCCACCTGCTGGGGTTCGGCAAGAGCCCGAGCGTGGCCGGCAAGGTGATGGCACTGGGCGGCTACGGCTGTCCGGATCCCGCCGTCCGGGAGCAGTTGGAGGCCGTCGACCCCCGGGTGATGCACGACCTGGGCCTGGCCGAGGAGGTGCGGGCCCGGCTCGCCGAACGTCCCGAGTTCGCGCCGGAGTTCGAGACTGCGGCCCATGTCGTGGCCACCTTCCAGGAGTTGTTCACGCAGGCCGTGCACGCGGTCCTGGACCGGTACGCCACCCGTACCGGCGCGGAGATCGGGCCGCTCGCCCTGGGCGGCGGCTGCGCCCTGAACATCGTCGCCAACTCGGCGCTGCGCGGGGCCTTCGGCCGGGACATCGCCATCCCGCCCGCCTGCGGCGACGCGGGCCATCTCGCGGGTGCCGGCGTCTACGCGCTGACGTACGTCCTCGGGCAGCAGCCGGCCCCGATCGACGTCTACGGCAACGGCTCCGGCGAGGCCCCGGCCGACGTCCTGGCCGCCCTCGATCAGGCGGGACTGACGGCCCGGCCGTACGAGGCGACCGAGGTGGTCCGGGTGCTGGCCGACGGCGGTGTGGTGGCCTACGTGGAGGGCGCCGCGGAACTGGGGCCGCGCGCCCTCGGACACCGCTCCCTGCTGGGCAGCCCGGCCGTGCCCGGCATGCGCAAGCGGATGAGCGAGGAGCTCAAGCGGCGCGAGTGGTACCGGCCGCTGGGGGCGGTGATGCGCGAGGAGCGCTTCGCCGAGCTGTACCCGGGCGACCACCCCTCGCCGTACATGCTCTTCGAGTACCTGCTGCCCGAGGGCACCGCGCCCGAGGCCCGGCACGTCAACGGCACCTGCCGCATCCAGACCCTGGGCCCCGGCCGGCACCGCCTGCACGGGCTGCTCGCCGACTTCGAGGCGGCCACGGGCGTGCCGGCCCTGATCAACACCTCGCTGAACGGTCCCGGCCGGGCCATCGCGCACACGGCACGCCACGTCCTGGAGGACTTCGCGGACAGCGACGTCGACCTGTACGTCTTCGACGACGTGACGGCCCACCGCAAGGGGACCCGGTAGGCCGTCGCCGTGCGCCCTCGCGCGCGGGGCCGGTCAGGGCGCCGCGTGCAGGGGGAGCAGCCGGTCCAGGACGTCGGCGGTGTACAGCTGTGTCACCGGCTCCAGACCGAGGGCGGCCGGCTGCTCCCGCACCGCGTCCAGGGCGTCGGCCCGCAGCCGCCGCAGCAGAGCGGCGACGTCCTCGGCGGGTACGGCGCCGGTGCGCACCAAGTGGCCGAGGTTGCCCGCGCGTTCGCCGTGCCGGTCGTAGTCGGTGAGGTCGTCGGCGATGGTGATGATCGTCCCGAACGCCTCGGCGAAGCGGCGTGCGGGCCCCACGGACCCTCTGGCCCGGCCGCAGAGGGCGGCCAGTGCGCCGTAGCAGCCCAGGAAGGCCGCTCCGTAGGTGCTGGCGCCGTCCCGCCACTCGTCGAGGGTGCGGGCGCGGTGGCTCTTGACGCGGATCTGACCGGTGCAGACGGTGGTGAAGTCGTGTTCCAGGACGTCGGTGACGTCCCGGGCGTCCTCCGCGAGCGCGCACATCTCCCGCAGGGCCGTCAGGTGCAGGTGCAGGCAGAGGCAGGCCAGTTCGACGCGGTCGAGTCCGGTGTCGTCGTCCATGAGGTCGTCGAGGAGTTTCATGGCGACGATGTCCAGGGCGAGGGCGCGGGCGACCCGGGCGCGCAGCGGCGGGTCGGTGATCCACTCGGTCAGGAAGTGCGGCACGCGCAGGTAGAGCCGCAACGCCGCGGTGTGCTCCACGAGTCGGGCCGATCCGCCGTTGCGGGCGACGAAGCCGGCCACGTGGTCCCGGTTGGCCGACTCGGTGGCGAGCATCGCGGCGGTGTACGTCTCGGGCAGGGCGCCGGTCACCGTGCCGCCCCCGCCATCTCGGTCAGGGTCGAGCGCCAGTCCAGGTGTTCCAGCGCCCCGGCGAAGCCCACGTAGTCGGCGCCGGCCTCCAGGTAGGCGTCGACGTGGTCGCGGCGGCGCACGTTGCCGCTGACGAAGAGGATCTGGCCGGGGTCGAGCCGGTCCCGGAAGTGGCGCACGACCTCGGCCGGCACCCGGGCGTAGCGCGAGTACAGGTAGACCATGTGGAAGCCGAAGCTGCGGGTGACCGCGATGTGCCGGTCGATCTGCTCGGTGCCGGCGGTGGCGACCGGCACGGTGCCGAGCAGGTCTCCCGTCTTGTGGTCCTCGCCGAAGGTGAGGGCGACGGTGAGCAGCAGTTCGGGCCAGCGCGCGAGCTCCGCACGGGCGGGCAGCGCGGCGACGGTCTCCAGGTAGCTCTTCCAGACGTAGTAGTCGTCGCGGGAGCCGAGCAGCGCGGGCAGCATCACGGCGTCGGCGCCGCGGGCCAGTGGGAACCCGGCGCCCTTGCGGGGCGGGAAGTGCAGCAGGACCGGGAGGCTGCTGACCTCCTTGATCGCCGCGATGTAGGGGTTCATACGGGTCTCGAAGGACTCGTAGTCGGTGCTGGCGAGGATGATGGCCGGGAAGCCCAGGTCGTCGAGGACCTTCGCCTTCTCCACGGCCTCCTCCTGCGGCACCTTGAACGGGTCGATGATGTGGACCG
This sequence comes from Streptomyces sp. NPDC056160, assembly GCF_042268205.1. Lineage (NCBI taxonomy): Bacteria > Bacillati > Actinomycetota > Actinomycetes > Kitasatosporales > Streptomycetaceae > Streptomyces > Streptomyces sp. NPDC056160. The sequence continues at coordinate 19,822 of NZ_JBHJUW010000080.1, read as the reverse complement.
GTCCGCGGGCGTGACCGCGCAGCCGGGTGAGGACGTCCCCCGGGCCGAGCAGTGCCGGCTGCGTGCGGGCGGTGTCGTGCGGGACCGGGTGTGGTGTCGGGCGCACCGGCCTTACCCCCTTGTCGTCCGGTCGTGCGTCTGTCGTACGTCCTGGGCGTGCGGCCTCGTACGCCCAGGACGTCCTGGCGTACGTGCCGTCGTACGTGCTGTCGTGGTCGGTCCGTGTCGTCACGCGTGGGGCGCGTGGTCCGCCCGTGCGGTCGCCGACGGCGCGAGCACGGCCGCGGCTCTGGCCAGTGCGGCGACGACGGACGCGGTGGTGTAGAGGGCGTTGCCGTCCAGGACCAGCGAGCCGAGCGCGGCCTTGCCGCGCCGCCCGCGCTCCCAGTGCTGCCTGGCGTCCGGGTCCCGTTCCAGGGGTCCGGGCACACGGCACCAGGCGGTGGGCCGCCAACTTCCGTCCGCCCGCTGGGAGTCGGTGAGGTACGCCACCGCCCGGCGGGCGGCGTCGGCGGTCGGTTCGGCGGCCGCGGCCACGGCGGCGCGCAGCGCGAAGGCGGTGGCGAAGGCCGACCCGGCGGGTTCCTGGGCGGTGCGTACGGCGCCGTCCGGGCCGATCCGCGCCGCGGCCCACCGGGCGCCGTGGCGCGCGGAGGGGCCCGGCGGGTCCGCACGGTCCGCGGTGAGCGCTTCGACCGCCAGCGCGGTGGGGTACTCGCGGTCGGGCCACCAGTAGGCGGGCCAGGCCCCGTCGGGGCGCTGGATGCGGCGGAGCCGGTCCAGCAGCCGTTCGCGGATGGGCAGGCGGCGCAGTCCGGCTGCCGCCGCGGTCACGCAGGGGTGGCTCGCGTACCAGGCGTCCCAGCGGGGTGCCACCCGCTCCAGGAAGGGCTGGGCGATCTGGGGCAGGTAGCTGGAGATGCCGTCGTCGGGCTGGAGGTGGGCCGCGACGAAGCGGTAGCCCTCGTCGGCGCGGGGGCCGGTGTCCTCGCCGAGTGCCTCGGCCAGGCGCAGGACCCAGGAGGTGATGTCGGCGTCGCCGGGTACGCGCGGGCAGTACCCCCAGCCGTCCGAGGGACCGCGGGAGCGGCGCAGCAACTGCCAGGAGCCGGCCGCCGCCGCGCGCCCCGGTCCGTCGGGCAGTTCCGCGAGGCAGGCTCCGACGAAGGCGGTGGCCCAGAATTGCCCGGGGCCGCGGACTTCGTAGTCGTTCCACCAGCCGTTCTCGTCGCGCGCCGACCGGAGGAATTCCGTTGCCGCGCCCAGGGCTTGCCGGACCGATTCATCGAGGGGTAATCGCTGTGCACCGTTCACGTACTCTCCATTCCGGGGAGAGGCGACGAGCCGGGCCACCGTGCCGCCGTGCGCGCGCTGCGGCGGCAGACGATTTCCCGATCCTACACGCGTTCGTTTCGGCGAGGTAGGGCGGAATTCCCCCGGGCGGAAGCGGACCGGCGGCGCCGGTCCGGGAGCCCGCCGGTGCTGCGGGACCGGGAGCGGCCCGGCCCCGCGCCGCGGGGTGGACACGCCTCGGTGGGCGGTTCTCTCACACGAACCGCATGTGGGCGCGCCGGCGCAGCCGGACCGACATCACCGTGCCACTGGCGACCGCCAGCAGCGCCGCCACCACGACGGCGTGCGTCACTCCGGAGGTGAAGGAACCGCTTCGGGCGCCGTCCACGGCGTACGTGATGATCTCCCTGGTGGACCAGAAGGGCAGCACCTTCGCGGAACTCTTCGCCGGGTCGATCACCATCTGGGCGCCGATGACGCAGATCAGCAGCAGCGTGCCCTCCAGGTCCCGGGGCACGGCCAGGCCCAGCAGCAGGCCGAGGGGGACCGCGACCAGGGTCGTCAGGACCAGTTCCGCGGCCACGGCCTGCGGGTGCGCCACCTTCTGGTCGACGGTGACGACGACGGCGTAGAGCGCGGAGACGAGCAGCCCGGCGACGACGAGCGCCAGGGTGCGGCCCAGGTACAGGTGCCGGGGACGGAAGCCGGACAGGGCGAGGCGGGGCGCGGCCTGACGGCCGGTCACGGCGGAGAACAGGGCCGCCGTGCTGACGGCGAAGCCCACGCCCAGGCTGGCGAACCGTATGGCCTGGCCCGCCTGGTCGTGCCGGCCGAGATAGAACACGAGCGGCACGAGCAGCAGCAGGCCCAGTACGCCTCGGCGGCGCAGCAGTTCACGCAGGGTCATCTCCGCCATGCGCAGGGTGCGGATCACCGGCCGGTCCCCCGCTTCCTGGGGCTGAGGTCCAGTACAGTGTCCACCTGGTCGAGCTGGTTGAGCATGTGGGTGACGACGACGACCGCCTTGCCCTCCTCCCGCCAGCGCCACACGTTCTGCCAGAAGTCGACGTAGGAGCCGCGGTCGAAGCCCTGGTAGGGCTCGTCGAGCAGCAGCACCTCGGGGTCGGCGAGGGCGGACAGGACGACGTTCAGCTTCTGCCGGGTGCCGCCGGACAGGTCTTTGGCCAGGGTGCCGCGGGCGACGGACCAGTCGAGCCGCGCGGCGAGTTCGCGGCCGCGCCGGTCGGCGTCCGGGCGGCTCATGCCGCGCCCCGCACCGAACAGGGTGAAGTGCTCGCGCGGCTTGAGGAAGTCCATGACCCCGGCGTCCTGCGGGCAGTAGCCGAGCTTTCCGGCGACGGTGACCCGCCCCTTGTCCGGGGAGAGCAGGCCGGCGCAGATCTTCAGCAGCGTGGACTTGCCCGCCCCGTTGCTGCCGACGATCGCCGCGACCTCGCCGGCGCGCACGACGAGATCGACGCCGTCCAGGACGCGGCGGCGGCCGTAGCTCTTCACGATGGCGTGCGCGTTCAGGAGGACATCGCGTCCGGCGGATGCGGGCGCGCCCCCTAACCGCTGTTCCGTGCTCGCGGAGTACCTCATGCGTGTCACCCTCCTGCCGTCGCCCGCGGCGCGTGGCGCGGAACACCGGCCTGTGTCTGTGCGGTCGGGCCGGTCCGCGGCCGGCCGGGGCCGGGCCGCCGGGCACCGGGCGGCCAGTCTGCCGCACCTCGTGCCGTCAGGGTGCCACAGGGGTGCGCCGGGGCCCGGCGGCTCACGCTCCGCGCGGTGCCCGGGGGGCCGGTCCGGCGTTTTTCGGCCGATCCCGGGGCCCGAGGCCCCCCGCCACCGGGCTCCTTCCCGGCCATGGCGCGGAATCAGGCCGATGGCGGAAGCCGTGTCCGGGCGGCTGTCCGGCGAATTCACCCAACGGTCACGGCCGCAACCCCGGTATTTCGGCCAAGCCGTCTCCCCGTCGGCGGGAGAGGCGGCCCGCTCTTGTGATCAGCAGGCGGCGCTGGTTAGCGTACGCCCGTCGAATTCTCTGAATCCGCCGCATTCTCCGCCGGAGGCGGCACTCGCGGCGAAATCCGGTTCACCCCGGTCGCCGGAAACCGGCCCTGGGCCGGAGCGGAAGTCCGAACGGGCGGCGCAGCCGGCGAAAGGGACACGCATGCGAGGGGGCATCGAGGACGGCCGCCTGTGGTGGCAGCGCGCGGTGGCCCGCGGTTTCGATCCGGCGCCCGCTCCCGACGGGCCCGTGGCACTGGTGCGCGACGGCCTGGTGCTGCCGGGCCACGACGCACTGACGGCCCTGCCCACCGGCGGGCTCGGCGTCCTGCTGCCCACCTACGTCGCCCGCTGCGGACTCGACGAGCAGCGCACCGCTCTGCGGCACCTGCTCGACGCGCTCGCCGAGGTGCGCGCCTCCCGTCCCGGCCTGCCGCTGACCCTCTGGCTCGGGATGCAGTACGGGCCCGGAGAACTGGGCGAGGCGGTGCGCCGGCTGCGCGCACTGACCGGCACGGCGGCGCGGGCGGAGGGAGCCGGGACCGCCGCTGCGGCGGACGGGGCCGGGCCCACTGCCTCGGCGGACGGGGCCGGGACCGACGCGTCGGTGGACGGTGTCGAGACCGGCACGTCGGTGGACGCGGCCTGCACCACCCCGGCGGGTGCGGCCGGGGCCCTTCCGGCGGACGTGGTGGGGTTCGCGCTGCCGGGCCCCGGGAAGATCCGCACCGTGAACGCGGCGCTGCGCCTGTCCCGGCCGCTGGGGCACACCGGCTGGCTGTGGACCGACGACGACGTCCACCTCGCCCCCGGCTGCCTGGCCCGGCTCGTCGCCCGCTTCCAGGAGCGCGGTGCCACCGGCGCCGTCGGCGCGCACCTGGCCGCCCTGCCGCGCGCGTCGGCCGCGGCCCGCACCATGGACCGCGTCTCCCGGGTGACGACTCCACCCGCGCCGTGCCCGGCGGCGGCCTGCATGCTCGTCGCCGCCCCGGTCCTGGCCGGGGGCATCCCGGCCCGCCGGCTCGCGGACGACGGCCATGTGCTCTTCGAACTCCTCGACCCGGCCGCGCCCGATCCGTGGCACGACCTGGAGGTGCTGTCCGAGGCCCGGGGTTCCTTCTACCGGGTCGGCCGGTCGCACGACACGCTGCGCCGGCTGCGCCGCTCCCTCTACAGCCATGTGACCTGCACGGCCGACTACCCGTGGCCGGTCGCCCGCCTCTACCTCACCGGGGTGCTCTTCCACGGCCTGTGGCCGCTGGCGCCCTGGAACGGTGCCGGCGGATGGGCCCGGGGAGCCAAGCGGTGGACGGTCAAGGCCGTGCAGGCGGCCTGGTTCTGCTCGGTCGCCGCGGGCCTGGCCGGACGCGGCCTGCTGGGCCGCCCGCTGCGGCACGTGCCGTGGGGCGACGAGGGCGACTTCCGCAGCCCGGCGGCCGAGGGACGACCCACGGCCGTGGCGGCGGCCCAACGCTGACACACGACGGCCGCCCCCGCGCGGCCCGGGAAGGGAGACTGCGGTGCGGGCAACGGCAGAGGAGAAACCGGCGGTCACCGTCATCCTGCCGCACTACGACTGCGCGGCCTACCTCGGCGCCGCCGTCGCCTCGGTGCTCGCCCAGGACCGGCCCGACCTGCGCCTGGTCGTGGTCGACGACTGCACGCCCGGCGAGACCTGGACGCACGCGCTGCGTCCGTACGCCGCCGACCCCCGGCTGTCGGTGCTGCGTGCCTCCCGCAACGTCGGGCACCTGCGGCTCAAGAACGAGGTGCTGCGGCGGGTGGACACCCCGTACGTGGCCTTCCAGGACGCCGACGACATCAGCCTGCCCGGCCGGCTGCGCCACCAACTCGCCCTGCTGGAGCGCGGCAAGGCCGACCTGGTGGGCTGCTCCTACGAGTACATGGACGCCGAGGGCCGGCGTTCGGGGCGGCGCCGGATGCCCCGCAACGGCAACCTGTGGCTGCGGCTGGGCCGGTCGACCGTACTGCTGCACCCCTCCAGCGTGGTCCGTCGCGAGGTGCTGGAGCGGCTCGGCGGATTCGACGGCACCGTACGGCTCGGCGCCGACACCGACTTCCACCTCCGGGCCGCGCGCCTGTTCCGGCTGCGCAGCGTGCGCCGCGTTCTGTACCGGTACCGGATCTGGCCCGACTCGCTGACCCAGGCGCCGGGCACCGGGTTCGGTTCCGCCGAGCGCCTGGCCTACACCCGGGCCATGAACGACCAGGAGGCCCGCCGCCGCGCCGCCCGCACCCGCGAGGAACTGCTGCCGCTGCTCGTCGCCCCGCCCAACGACGTCGAGTTCACGCTGCACCCGGTGGCACCGGCCGGATGAGCACCGTGGGAGCAGCGGACTTCACCGTGGTCGTCGCGGCGCCCGAAGGGGACTGGGAGCCGGCGCTGCGCGGCCTGGCGCGCCACGTGCCGCAGGCCGCAGCGGTCGTCGTGGTCACCTGCGGCCGGGAGCCGCGCGGGGCGGGGGTGCGCGTCGCGCGTACGGCCCCCGGCGCCGCCGGCGCGGCCTGCCTGGCGGCGGCCCGTGCGGCGCGTACGCCCTACGTCGCGTTCCTCCAGGGCCGGGACGAGGTGCTGCCGGGCTGGCCGGCTCACCTCGCGCGGGCCGCTGCGGACCACGCGGGCCTGATCGAGTACGGCTGCCTGCGCCTGCGGCCCGAAGACCCGATCGCCCCGCCGGACGGCGACGTGCACCTGGACCTGGACCTGGAGGTGGGCGCCGAGTACCGGCGCAACGGCGACCGGACCGACGTGAGCCGGTCAGGCGACCCGCTCGGCGGCCTGATCGACGGCATCGTCCTGCCGTCGCTCGCACCCGGCGGTGCCCCCGTCGCCTACGCGGTCCGCCGGGACCTGCTCGAACTCCGGGAGGACAGCGCCGAGGGCGCTGTCCAGGCCTCGCGGGTCACCGTGCCCCGGCTCCTGGTGCGGCGCCGGAGCGACGACAGCGCGGCCGCGGGCGCCGCCGCCCTCGCCGTCCGCGCCCATGTCCTGCGCACCACCCGCCTGTCGTCGCGCGTCACCGAGCCGGACCTCGAACCGCCCCGCCCGGGCCGCGCACCGGAGCTGGTCTCCGTCGTGCTCCCCGTCCGCGACGGCGCCCGCACGCTCCCGGCCCAGCTGGACGCGCTGGCCCGCCAGACGTACGACCGGCCCTGGGAGGTCGTCGTCGTCGACAACGGCTCGACGGACGGCACCCGCGAGGTGGCCGAGGCGGCGCGCTCCGCGCTGCCCGCGCTGCGCGTCGTGGACGCCGCCGACCGGGCGGGCGAGAGCCACGCCCGCAACCGCGGGATCCGCGCGGCGCGCGGCGACCTCATCGCCTTCTGCGACGCCGACGACGTCGCCGCCGCGGGCTGGCTCGCCGCGCTGGCCGGGGCCGCGCCGGACGCGGGGCTGATCGGCGGCAGCCTGGACACCGCCCTGCTCAGCCCGTCCCACCCCGACGAGCAGCCGCTCCCGATGACCGCGCAGACGGACTTCCTGCCCTTCGCCAGGGGCGCCAACTGCGCGGCGTGGACCGAGGTGCTGAACGCCATCGGCGGCTGGGACGAGTCCTACGTGGGCGGCGGCGAGGACATGGACCTGTCCTGGCGGGCCCGGCTGTCCCACCACCGGGTGGGCTACGCGCCCGACGCCCGCATGCACTACCGGCTGCGCGCCGAACTCTCCTCGCTGGCACGGCAGAAGTGGAACTACGGCCGCTCCGGGGCCCGGTTGTACGACGCCTACCGGCACGCCGGGTTCCAGCGCCGCGACGGCGGCACGGTCCTCATGAACTGGTCCTGGCTGCTGCTGCACTCCCCCGACCTCGCCCGCTCCCCCGGCCTGCGCCGCCGGTGGGTCCGCTACGGCGCCCGGCTCGCGGGTTTCCTCGCGGGCAGCGTGGAGCAGGGCGTCGCCTATCTGTGAGGGTCCGCCGCCCCGGGGGGCGCCGGTGCCGGTCAGGTGCCGGGGGCGCCGCCGCGGGCCGCGTCGACCAGGGCGTGCAGGCAGGCCATGAACAGGCGGTGGGTTCCGGCCGCGTGCTCCTGTTGCAGGATGGTCGCGAAGTACTGGCTGAGCGCGGCGCCGACGGCGGCCCCGACGACGGCGTTCATCGGATGGTCCGCGGGCAGTTCGGTGGCGGCGGCCAGGGCGGGGCCGGTGATGCGTACCGCCTCGGTGATCTGGCTGCTGCCGTGCGCCCTGAGCGCCGGGTTGGCCTCGTACATCGCGGTGAGCAGGGCGACGAGTTCCGGGTCCAGGGCGTCGGCCTCCCCGGTGAGCCAGGCGTCGACGACGTCGAGGAACCCCGAGCCTGGCCGGTCCCTGAAGACGGCGGTGAGCCGGGCCGCGATCTCGTCGGGCACCGACAGGGCGATGTCGTGCTTGGAGGGGAAGTAGAGGGAGACCGTGCGGGGGGCGACGCCGGCCGCCTCCGCGATGTCGGCGATGGTCGTGCCGTCGTAGCCCTGCTCGGCGAACAGGCGCATTCCCGAGCGTCTGATGGCCTCGCGGCGTCTGGCCTTGCTGCGCTCCCGGTGGGACGTGGACGCCCTCGTCTCGCCAGTCATGGCCGTAGCGTAGTCGGCGCGGCGGGTGCGGGCGGCCGGCGGCGGGCCGCGGCCCGGCTCACGGCCCACCGGGGCGGCCGCCTTCGCCGAGGGGCGGTGTCACGACCGCTGCGCGCCCGCCGCACCGCCGCCTACTCCTCGGGGGCGATACGGGCGCCGGTGGCGCGGTGGGTCACCGAGATCGCCTCCATCGGGCAGGACTCGGCCGCGTCGACCAGTTCCGGCGCGGGCGCGGCGGTCTCCGACGTCGGGTGCGAGGCACCGTCCCGCACCTGGAACCTCCCCGGTGCGACGCCCGCGCAGATGCCGGTGGCCATGCACGCCTTCTCGTCGACCCGGACGCGCCACACGTCCTCACCCGGCCCCAGCGCCGCGCCGGGACCCGTCCGCCCTGGTCCGTCGTCGCGGCCGCTCATGCCGCGTCCCAGGTCACGAGCATCTTCTCCAGGCCCTTCACCCCGGCGCCCGCCTTCCACACGAGGTCCTCGCCGGTGCCGGCCAGGCGCAGGCCGGGCAGCCGCTCCAGCAGGATGCGCAGGGCCACCTGCAGTTCCATCCGGGCGAGTTGGGCGCCCAGGCAGTGGTGCGGGCCGTGGCCGAACCCGACGTGCGACGCCTCCTGGCGGGTCAGGTCGAGTCTTTCCGGGCAGGTGTAGACGGCGGTGTCGCGGTTGGCCGCCGCGTTCGAGGCGACGACGGGTTCGCCCGCGCGCACCACTCCGCCGCTCAGTTCGACGTCCTCCAGGGCGTAGCGCGCGATCCCGGCGCTGCCCAGGGGCACGAAGCGCATGAGTTCCTCGACGGCCTGGGGCACGAGGTCCAGGTCGGCGCGGAGCCGGGCCAGCTCGTCGGGGTGGCCGAGCAGCGTGTACACGAAGTTGGGGATCTGGCTCGCGGTGGTCTCGTGGCCCGCGACCAGGACGCTGACCCCCATGGCGACCAGTTCGTCCTCGGAGAGCCGGTCCTCCTCGTCCCGTGCCGCCACCATCACCCCGAGCAGGTCGTCCCGGGGCTCCTTGCGCCGCTCGGCGACCAGTCCGGCCATGTAGGCGGACAGCTCGTCGGCGTAGCGTTCGACCTCCTCGGGGCGAAAGCGGGTGGTCGACAGCAGGGCGTCCGACCAGAGGCGGAACCGTGTCCGGTCCTCGAAGGGCACGCCCAGCAGTTCGCAGATGACCGTGACGGGCAGCGGGAGGGCGAAGTCGGCCACCAGGTCGGCGGGGGCGCCCTTGGCCGCCATCGCGTCGACGAGGCCGTCGGCGATCGTCTGGGCCCGCCTGCGCAGCTCCTCCACGCGGCGCGCGGTGAACGCCTTGGCGACCACCCGCCTGAGCCGGGTGTGCTCGGGCGGGTCGAAGGCCAGGATGTTGCCGGCCAGGCCCCGGTGGTACCGCGTCCTGGGTTCGTCCCGGGCCACCGCCTCGGCCCGGCTGAAGCGTGGGTCGCCCAGGACGGTCTTGACGTCCTCGTACCGGGTCACCAGCCAGGCCGGTTCTCCGTGGGTCAGGCGCACCGGGCACAGCGGCTCGCTGGTGCGCAGCTGCTCGAAACGCGGCTCGATGTGCAGCTCGTCGGTCTCGTGGAACGGAAACGCCTGGGGGTCGCTGATGGTCATGAGGTGCCGCCTCTCGGTGGGGGAAACCATCTGCAGGGGCTGTCCGCGCGGGCGGGAGACCGCCGACCGACCCGTCATCGGGTCCGGTCGGCGCACGAGGTCCGGCCGTCGCACGGCCGCGGCGCACCCCGGCCGCCCGGAGCATCACATTTCGTCCATGTTCGAACCGTAAGCAATATTGCAGCCGGACGCAATATTGCTTTCGGACGCATGACGGTTGACTGCTTATGGGCTGTGGACGGACTGCTCATGGGCCGTGGACGGCGGCGGTGTGGGCGGCGCGTAGGGTGTGGGGGTTCCGATCAAGCCATGACAGGCGGTCCGCCTCCGCGCCGCCCCCGGCGGCCCGTGGCAGGCACCGAGGAAGCTGGAGTCACGTGAGCGAGACCGAGACCGGGGTCGTCACCGCGCCCCGCCCGCTGCTGCTGGAGGACGGCCGGCCCGCCGCCGCGGCGTGGTCCCTGGACCCCGGCATGCTGCACCTCAACCACGGATCCTTCGGCGCCGTCCCGCTGGTCGCCCAGGAGCGGCAGAACGCACTGCGGGCCGAGATGGAGCGCGCGCCGGTCGTCTGGTTCCCGCGGTTGCCCGCCCGGATGGCCGCGACCCGCGGCGCCGTCGCCCGCTATCTGGGGGTCGAGGCCCGCGACCTCGCGCTGGTGCCGAACGCCAGCGCGGGCGCGAGCGTCGTCCACGCCGCCCTGGCCGCGCAGCCGGGCGGCGACATCGTCGTCACCGACCACGGCTACGGCGCGGTCACCATGGGAGCACAACGCCTCGCCCGCCGCTGGGGCCGCCGCGTCCGCACGGCCCGCGTGCCGCTGGCCGCCGACGCGGACCAGGCCTACCGGGCGGTGATGGCCGAGGTCGACGACGGCGTCGCGCTCGTGGTGCTGGACCAGATCACCTCGGCCACGGCCCGCGGGCTGCCCGTGGAACGGGTCGGAGCGGAACTGGCCCGGCGCGGCGTCACGCTGCTCGTGGACGGCGCCCACGCCCCCGGCCTGCTGGCCGCCCCGCTGGACCGTCTGGTCTGCGACGCCTGGGTCGGCAACCTGCACAAGTGGGGCTGCGCGCCGCGCGGCACGGCGGCTCTGGTCGCACGCGGGCCGCTGCGCGAGCACCTCTACCCGCTGATCGACTCCTGGGCCGCCGAGGAGCCGTTCCCGGACCGGTTCGACCAGCAGGGCACCCTGGACGCCACCGGTCCGCTCGCGGCGCCCGCGGCCCTGGACTTCGTCGAAGCCACCTGGGGCTGGGACACGGCCCGCCGCTACATGGACGAACTGGCCGACTACGGCGCCCGGGTGGTCGGCGCGGCGTTCGCCGGCTCGGCGGGGCCGGTGGAGCGCGCCGAGGTCGGCATGCCCGTGCCCGGCATGCGGCTGGTACGCCTCCCCGACGGGCTGGGGACCAGCCGGCTCGCGGCGGACGCCCTGCGCGACCGGGCGACGGCCGAACTGGCGGCGGAGACCGCCTTCACCAGTTTCGACGGGGTCGGGTACCTGCGCCTGTCGGCCCACGTCTACAACACCCCCGCCGACTACGAGCGGTTCGCCGACTCCTGCGTCCCGCTCGTGCAGGCGTGGGCGCGCCGGGCCCGCGCCGGGAGCTGACCGCAGCCGAGGGACTTCGAAACCGGCGCCCGCGATCACGCGTCTTCCCCACCGACCGACGACCCCGGCCGCCGAACGGCGGCCGGGCGAGCAGCCGATCCCCGGGGGAGACATCCATGCGTATCCGTTCCATCAGGTCCGCGCGGACGGGCGCGCGCGGCGCGGCCGTCGCCACCGCACTCGTCGCTGTGGGCACGCTCCTGGCCGGCGCCGGGCCCGCAGCCGCGGTGAAGGGCGGCGGTCCCGCCACCACCGCGGCGCGTCCGTACACCATGCTCATCGAACGCGACGGCAGCCAGTTCTGCGGCGGGACGCTCATCGCACCCACCAAGGTGCTCACCGCCGGACACTGCGTGCAGGACGCCGGCAAGGTCTCCGCGCTGCGGGTGATCGGTGGCCGGACCCGGGTGGACGGCACCGGTGGGACGGTGCGCCGGGTGGCCTCCTACCGGCTCGACTCGCGCTACGGCTCGCCCGGCGCTGCGCACGACGCGGCGGTCCTCACGCTCGAGGGCCCGATGCCCTACCGGACGATCCCGGTGGCCGGGCCGCGGGACGCCGCTCTGGTCGCCGGCGGCCGGACGGCGCTCGTCCTGGGCTGGGGGCGCACCGGCCCCGGCATCGCGGCCACCCGGCTGAAGCAGGCCCAACTGGTCCTGTCCCCGCTCGCCCGCTGCCGGCCCTACGCCGACGCGCACGTGGACCCGGCCCAGATGCTGTGCGGCACGTCCCGGCCGGGCAGCGCCGACAGCATCTGCCCGGGCGACTCCGGGGGGCCGCTCGTCAGCGGCGGGAAGGTCGTCGGCATCGTGTCGGCCGGCAACAAGTACTGCGACGGCCAGTACCCGGTGTCGCTCTTCGTGCGCGCCGACGCGGTGGCGGCCGATCTCGGGATCCGCACCCGCTGACGCCGTCCGGCCTCATCCGCCGAACCGTACGGGCAGGCTCCGCGGGCCCCGGATCATCAGTCCGGGGCGCCAGGTGATCGCCGCCGGGTGGATGTCCAGGGCCAGATCGGGGCAGCGCTCCAGCAGGGTCCGTACGGCGATGCGCGCCTCCAGGCGGGCCAGCGGCGCGCCCAGGCAGTGGTGGATGCCGTGGCCGAACGCCACGTGGCCGCGGGCGTCGCGGGTGATGTCGAAGCGGTCGGGGTCGCAGAAGCGCCCGGGGTCGCGGTTGGCGTCGGCGATGGCGACGAGGACGAGTTCACCGCCGCCGGGGACGACGGTGTCGCCGATCGTCACCGGCTCGGTGGTGAAGCGGTAGGTGGGGGTCTCCAGCGGGCCGTCGTAACGGAGCATCTCCTCGACGGCGGCGTCGATCAGCGTGAGGTCGGCGCGCAGGGCGGCCAGTTGGCCGGGGTGGGTGAGCAGGGCGAGGACCCCGTTGGAGATCAGGTTGACGGTGGTCTCGTGGCCCGCGACGAGCAGCAGCCAGGCCATGCCGACCAGTTCCTCGTGGGAGAGGCGGTCGCCGTCGTCGTCCTCGCCGTGGATCAGCGCGCTCAGCAGGTCCTCGCCCGGCCGTTGCCGCTTGTCCGCCACCAGTTCCCGCATGTACCGGGCCATCGCGTCGGCGGCGGCCCCGCGCTGAGCGACGTCGGCCGCGCCGATCGCTTCGTTGGACCAGGTGCGGAAGGAGGCGCGGTCCAGGTCGGGGACGCCGAGGAGTTCGCAGATGACGGAGATGGGCAGCGGGAAGGGCAGGGCCTCGACGAGGTCGGCACGCCCGTCGGGGGCGTCGAGCATCCGGTCCAGGAGCGTGTCGGTGGTCCGCTGGACGCGCGGGGCGAGTTCCTCGACCCGGCGGGCGGTGAACTCACGGGCGACCAGGCGGCGCAGCCGGGTGTGGTCCGGCGGGTCGTACCGGAGCATGTGGGGTCCGGAGGAGACCGTTCCCAGGGGCAGCGCGGGCGACGCCTTCGCCCAGTCCTTGGAGAGTCCGGGGTCGGCGAGCGCGGCGCGGCCGGCCTCGTACCCGACGACCAGCCAGGCCTCCGCGCCCCCTTCGGGCATCCGGATGCGGTGCACCGGCCCCTTCGCCCGCAGCCGGGCGTACACGGGATGGGGATCCCGGGTGAACGACTCACCGAGCGCGGCCAGATCGACGATGCTCATGGACACTACCCCCTCGTCACGGCCCGTCGACTGTAGACCTCCGCCGCCCCGGCCCGCGCCCCCTTTCGGGATCGGCGGGTGCCCCGGGCGCGTCAGCCGGGCCGGCGGCCGGGGCCCAGGTCGGCGTGGACGGTCGCGGTGCCGTCGGCGATGACGACCTCGGTCGTGAGGGACGGGCGGCCGGCGACGGCGACGGTGTACGTCCCCGGTGTCAGACCGGCGACCGCGTACGTGCCGTCCGCGGCGGACGTGGCCGAGCCGACGGCGTCGCCCCGCTCGTTCAGCACGCTCAGGCGGGCGCCGGCGAGGGGCCTGCCGGACTCGGGGTGGCGGACGGTGCCCCGCAGGGCCGCGGCACCGTCCAGCACGATGTCGTGCGGCACCGTCCGGTTCGCCGCGGTGAGCCGGACGGTGCGGGGCCGGTATCCCTCGGCGGACACGATGAGGCTCCAGTGTCCCGGCCCCGGGTCGGGGAGCGTGAAACCGCCGTCCTCGCGGGCCCGGGCGACATCCTGCTCACGGCCGTGCTCGTCCACGACGGTCAGGGCGGCCCCGGCCAGCGGGCCGTCCGCACCGCCGCGCACGCGGCCCCTCAGGGCAGCCCCGGTGGCAGAGCGGACCGGGCCTGCCGGACGCGGTACGGCGAGGGGCCCGGCAGGCGCCGGGGCGCCCGTACGACCGCGGACGAGCGAGGCGGCGGCAGCGGCCAGGGACATGGCGATGGCCAGCGAGAAGACGACGACGAGGCCGTGGTGGAACGGCTGCGCGATCAGGTGCGGGAAGTACTCGCGGCCGGTGAGGTGCGCGGCGGCGGACGGCGAGAGGTGGCCGAGGATGTCCGGCCCGAGCAGGTTCTGGATGGGGTTGTAGCCGAGGAACGCGGCGAACAGGACGCCGACCGGGGGCAGTTCGGCGACCGTGTGGGCGGCACCCGCCGGGACGCCCTGGGCGGTCAGGCCCGAGGCCAGGGTGTGCGGCAGGGTTCCCGAGAGCCCGGCGACCATGAGCGAGAAGAAGACGCCCATGGACAGCACCATGCCGGCGTTCTGGAAGGTGGCCCGCATGCCGGAGGCGGCGCCCCGGGCGTCGGCGGGCACGCTGGACATGATGACGGACGTGTTGGGCGCCGCGAACAGGCCCCCGCCCAGCCCGTTGAGGAGGATCAGCCCGGCGAAGGCCCAGTAGCCGAAGTCGCTGGGCAGGACGAGCAGTCCGGCGAACGACACGGCCATCACCACGAACCCGGACGCGGCGAACAGCCGTGCCCCGAACCGGTCGGACAGCGCCCCGGCCGCGGGACCGGCGAGCAGGAAGCCGATGGTCAGCGGCAGCATGTAGATGCCGGCCCACAGGGGGGTGTCGGCGTAGTCGTAGCCGTGCAGGGGCAGCCAGATGCCCTGGAGCCAGATGATGAGCATGAACTGCAGTCCGCCGCGGGCGACGGCACCGAGCAGGGTGGCCGCGTTGCCGCCCGCGAAGGCGGCGTTGCGGAACAGGCCGAGCGGGAACATCGGCTCGGGCACCTTGGTCTCGACGAGGCAGAACACGCCGAGGAGCACCAGGCCGCCGATCAGTCCGGCCATGACCCAGGGGTTGGTCCAGCCCATGGTGTGGCCGCCGTAGGGCTGGATACCGTAGGTGATCGCGGCGAGCAGCACCGTCAGACCGGCCGCGAAGGTGACGTTGCCCCACCAGTCCATCCGCCCCGGCCTGCGCACACCGGTCTCGTGCAGCGACTTGTACGCCCATACGGTGCCGATCAGACCGATGGGCACGTTGACCCAGAACACGGACCGCCAGTTCCAGGTGACGAGCACACCGCCCAGGACCAGGCCGAGGAACGAGCCCGCGATCCCGGCCACCATGTTGACGCCCAGAGCCATGCCGCGCTGCCGTGCCGGGAAGGCGTCGGTGAGGACGGCGGCGGAGTTGGCCATCAGCATCGACCCGCCGACCGCCTGCACGATGCGCCAGCCGATCAGCCACAGCGCCCCGCCGCCGCCGTGGAACGGGTCGAGCGAGAGGACGACCGAGGTCAGCGTGAAGATGAGGAACCCGGCGTTGTAGATCCGCACCCGGCCCTTCATGTCCCCGAGCCGGCCGAGGGCGACCACCAGGACGGCGGTGACGAGCATGTACCCCATCAGCATCCACAGCAGGTAGCTGACGTTGGCCGGTTCGAGCGGGTCGAGGCGGATGCCGGTGAAGATGCCGGGCAGCGAGATCAGCACGATCGAGCTGTTGATCGTGGCGAGCAGCATGCCCACGGTGGTGTTGGTCAGGGCCACCCACTTGTAGCCGGGGTGGTCCACGCCGATCCACGATCTGGGGCCGCGCTGCTGGACGGTGGTCATCACGTGCTCCCGGTGGGCTGGTGTTCGGGAAGCGGGGACGGTTGCGCGCTTTCCTCGAGCATCCGCAGCACGAGCGGCAGGGCGGTCCGCATCGCCGCCCCGAGGGCCCGCTGGTCCTCGTCGGGCAGGGCGGCCAGCAGTTGGGCCAGTCGGGCGTCGCGGGCCTTCCTGCGGGCGGCCAGGACGGCGCGGCCGGTGGCGGTGAGGGTGATCAGGCTGACCCGGCCGTCGTCGGGGTCGCCGACCCGTGCGACGAGGTCCTGGGCCCGCAGTCGCTGCACCAGCTGGGTCATGGACGGCTGGGTGACGCCCTCGGCCGCGGCGAGCGCGGTCAGCCGGGCCGGGCCGTCGCGTTCGAGCCGGGCGAGGGTGGCGGCGGCCGTGAGGCTCAGCTGGCGGCGGTCCGTCAGTGCCCTGATCACCGCCGAGGCCACGTCGGCCAGGGCCCGTGCGGTGTCCTCCGTGCCGGGTGCGGAGTGCGACTGGTCCACGCTTCCTTCGTATCACGCTCCTATATAGGTGTCCTATCAAATGACGGTAAGGAAAGGGCCGTCACGGCCCTTGCCGCGTCTTCCGGGTGGCGCGGTAGAGCGCCTCGGAGGTGGAGAGCAGCTCGCGCTGCTCCTCCTCGGAGCCCACCATGGGCTGCGATCCGTGCAGCGGCACCTGCGCGCTCTCCGGCAGGAACTTCACGGTCACCAGGCCGATGACGCCGGCCAGCATCAGGTAGTAGGCCGGCATCAGGTCGTCCCCGGTGGCGTTGACCAGGGCCGCGGTGACCAGCGGGGTGGTGCCGCCGAACGCGGCGACGGCGAAGTTGAAGCCGATGCCCATGGCGGCGTAGCGGATGGCGGTCGGGAACAGCGCGGGCAGGGTGGCGGCGCTGGGCGCGGCGAAGCAGGCCAGCAGCGTGGAGAGGATGAGCACGCCCGCGACCGGCGGCCAGGTGCCGTGCATCTTGAGCAGCAGGAAGGAGGGGATGGCGAGGACGATCATCGCGGCGGCGGCGACGGCGTAGACCGGGCGCCTGCCGACGTGGTCGCTGAGCCGGCCGATGAAGGTGATCAGCAGCACGATCCACACCATGCCCATCAGCACCAGGAGATCGGCCGAGCTGCTGGAGCGGTGGAGGGTCTCCGTCTGATAGGTGGGCAGGTAGCCGGTCACCATGTAGTTGGTGACGTTGTAGAGCAGCACGATGCCCATGCAGATGAGCAGGGCTCCCCAGTGGTTCTTCACGATGGTCTTGAACTCGCTGCCCGCCGACTTCTGGGCGAGGCTCTTCTCGTGCTCGTCGAGCTGCTGCTGGAAGGCGGGCGACTCCTCCAGCTTGAGCCGCATGTACAGGCCGATGACGCCGAGCGGCCCGGCGATCAGGAACGGGATCCGCCAGCCCCACGAGAGCATCTGGCCGTCGCTGAGCAGGAAGTTCAGCAGGGTGACCAGGGCGGAGCCGAGCGCGTAACCGACGAAGGTGCCGAAGTCCAGCCAGCTGGAGAGGAAGCCACGGCGGCGGTCGGGCGAGTACTCGGCCACGAAGGTGGTGGCACCGCCGTACTCGCCGCCGGTGGAGAAGCCCTGGACCATACGGGCGAGCAGCAGGAGCACCGGCGCGGCGAGGCCGATCGTCCCGTAGCTCGGGATGAGGCCGATGGCGAAGGTGCCGGCCGCCATCATGATCATGGTGGTGGCGAGCACCTTCTGGCGTCCGAGGCGGTCACCGAGGGGGCCGAAGAAGAGACCGCCCAGGGGCCGCACCACGAACGCGGCGGCGAAGGTCGCGAAGGAGGAGATCACCTGGGCGCCGGGTGAGGCACCGGGGAAGAAGACCTTGCCGATGGTGGCGGCGAGGTAGCTGTAGACGCCGAAGTCGAACCACTCCATGCAGTTCCCGAGGGCGGAGGCCCCGACCGCGCGCCTGAGCAGCGGCGGCTCGACCACCTGCACGTCCTCCTTGCGCAGCGCACGCCTGCTGCGCCGCAGTCTGCGGGTCAGTTCCTCGCGGACCTGCCGGGGCAGGTGCGCGACGGTCCCCCGCAGCCGCTCCCCGCTGGAGGGGCCCGTCTGCCCCTCAGGTGTCACGTCCACGACCCGTCACCTCGCCCGTTCGCTCGCTTTTTGCCCGCTTTGCACTGTTTGTAATGTATTGGCATTCTGCTGAAGATCGGCAACATGTGTGCTGGGGCGGCTGCCCCGATGCACGCTCTTCAAGCACCGCCCGAGTGCGCCGTTTGCGCCCCGCAGCGCCGGTGCAATGTGTCCTCATGGTGATGAAGCGTGTACTGCGGGTCACGATCCGGGCTCGCCGGGCGGTGCCGGGCCCCGCCGCTTTTCGGTCGCGGCGGCGTGCCGCAGGGCGCCGTGCAGCTGTTCGCCGAGTGTTCCCCGCGCCGTCACCGCCGGGAGCCGCGGTCGCTTCGCCCGCCGGTTGTCATCGGTCGCAGCAGGCGAGCGGCACCGCACGGCTCGTGCGGCCGCGGCCATCGGATGGGGAGGACGCCATGGGTCACCAGCGCAGGTCCGCCGCGCGCACACGAGTCCTGCTGAGCACCGCCGCGGTGCTCGGCGTCATCACGTCGGGCGGACTGTGGGGCACGGCGCAGGCCGCGGCGCCCGGCCCGGCCGCGCCGGCCACCACCTGGACGACCACCACGGTCGCGCCGGGCGTGCAGGTGCGCAGCGCCACCCTCGAGAACCGCGGCGCCGCGCCCCTCTGGACGGTCACCGTCCAGGCCCCCGCCACCGGCCGCCTCAGCCGCTCCGCGACCTGGGCACCGGTGGGAGCGCGGTACTGGGCCGACGCCACCGCCGAGCGGCTGCGGGCGGGCGGCTTCGCACCGCGGGTGGAGCAGGTGTACTGGCCCGCCTACGCCGACACCCCGCACGGCGTGATGGGCCTGCGCGTCAGAGTGGGCACGTACGCCACCGAGGCCGCCGCGCGGAGGGCGGCGCAGGCCGTGACGGCGGCGGGCTTCCACACCGCGGTCGACTGGACCGGCTACGACGCCGACCAGCCCGCCGACCGGCAGAACGTGCACGTCGCCGTCGTCGATCCGCCGCGGTTCCTGGGCACCGTGCAGGGCACCCACGACGGCGACGTGGCCCGGCGCGCGACCACCTCCTCGGTCGCCGCGAAGCTGGGTTCCGTGGTGGGTGTCAACGCGGGGTTCTTCGTCACCTCCGACGCCGACGGCGTCCAGGGCACCCAGTCGGGCATCAGCGCGGACGACGGCGAGCTGCAGTCGATGGCCGCCGGCTCCCGGGCGGCGCTGGTCATCGAGGACGGGGGGCGGCGGGCGCGGGTGGCGGATCTGAAGACGACGGTCACCGTGTCCGCCGGCACGTACGTCCACGACGTCCAGGGCATCAACCGTACGCCCGGACTCGTCCGCGACTGCGGGCGTCCGGGCGCGACACCCAGCGAGCGGCCCTGGCAGGACGTGACCTGTCACAGCAGCGACGAGCTGGTGCTGTTCACCGGCGAGTTCGGCGCGCGGCTGCCCACCGGGCCCGGCGCCCAGGCCGTACTGGACGCCGGGGGCCGCGTGGTGTCGGCCGGCGCCCGGGGCGGCTCCGTCCCGGCGCACGCGACGGTCGTCCAGGGGATCGGCCCGGCCGCCGACTGGCTCAGGGCCCGCGCCCGCAAGGGGCAGCGCATCGGGGTCCGCGAGGACGTGCGCGACACCGCGGGACGGAGCGTACGGCTCGGCCGCGGCGACAGCATCGTCAGCGCCGCCCCCACGCTGGTCAGCCGCGGCCGCACCCGCATCGACGCGGCGGCCGAGGGGGTCGTCGACCCCCGGGACCTGTCCTTCGGCTACGCCTGGGCCAACGCACGCCAGCCGCGCACCATGGCCGGGGTCGACGCGCGGGGCCGGCTGATCCTGGCGACGGTGGACGGCCGCCGTAGGGACGGCAGCGAGGGTTTCACCCTCCAGGAGGCCGCCTCGTTCATGCGCTCGCTCGGCGCCGTGGACGCCCTCGCCCTCGACGGCGGTGGCTCCACCGCCATGGCCGTCGACGGGGTGCTGGTCACCAACCCCTCGGACGCGACGGGCGAGCGTGCGGTCGGCGGCACCCTCCAGGTGCTGCTGTCCCGGCCCCGGCCGTGACCCGCGCGGGGGCGGTCGGGGCCGGTCCGCCGGGCCGTCCCGGCACCTGGGCCGAGGCGCGCGCCCGGGTGCGCGCGGCCGGTCAGTCCGCCTGCGGCGCGGCGGGGGCGGCGGCCGCGGGGTCCGCGGT
>NZ_JBHJUW010000079.1:0-39097 GCF_042268205.1 Streptomyces sp. NPDC056160 | reverse complement strand
CGTACGAGCCGTGCCACCTTCGCGGTGGCACGGCTCGTACGTCGTTCGCCGCCCGGCGGGGCCGTTGCCGTCGGCGCCCTTACTTGCTCGCGCAGGCGTTCCCGCTGGCGGGGTTGAGCAGGCCGATCACGTCGATCGAGTCGCCGCACAGGTTCAGGCCGAGGTTGATGGGGACCTCGATGACATCGCCCGAGAGCACACCCGGGCTGTTGGCCGCGACGCCTTCCGCGCCGGCGTCGGCGGCGGCGGTGCCCGCGCACGTCATCAGGGCCGCGCCCGCCAGGACCGCGGCAGCCGTCATTCGGATCCTCATGGAGAACTCCTGTCGTTCGAAGTGGTACGTGCCCTCCACAGTGAGGGCCTCCGGTTGCCCTGGGCAGGAGGCGGCGGCCGAACGGAGTAGCGATGTCAGCCTCCCCGGGTGCGGGTTGGGCCGAACGGGGCGCGGCGCCACCGCCGTACGGGGACGGCGCCTCGTGACGTTCGTAGGGACGTCTCCCTGTCCTACCGGCGCGTCAACGAGGCTTCGCCGCCCGGCCGCGGGCACCGCGTCCGTCCCCGGCGCCGCCGTGCGGCAGCGGGGGCGGCCGCGCGCGGTGGCGCTGACCTCCCGCGGAACCGGTCGCGGAGGGCGCAGCGGGGGCGGGGAGGCCGTCCGCGCCGCGCCGGTGGCGGGACCCCCCGCACCGATCATGATCCGGAGCGGTGATACTGGGGGACGAACGCCGTCCCCGCCCGCAGATTGGCCCATGTCGAACTCTCCCGCCTCCCGCCCCGCGGCACCGGCCACCGTGTGGACCGCCCGCGGCCGCCATCCCGGTCCTGCCGCGGCGGACGCCGTCCGGCGCCGCCTGGAGAAGCTCAAGGCCGACGACGTCCTGCACAGCCACGCCGAGCCGGACGACGTCGACCGTTCCCGCGAGCACGTCTTCGAGGCCCGCTGGCTCGCCCCCGGCGAGGTGACCGTGCGGGCGCGCCTCGCGCTCACGCCGCTGCGCGGCGCCGCCGAGGGACAGCAGTGGGTGCTGGTGGCGGAGGCGGAGCAGCCGTGGGAACCGCGCTGGCCCTCCCCCGTGTCCATGTTCTGGCCGAGCGAGCCCGGCCCCGGCGGCTGGGACCACGAGGCCGTCACCGGGCTGCGGCTCGGGGACGTCAATCCACTGCCCGAGGACGACAAGGAGCTGCGGCGCGTCCTGCGGCACGCGGTGCGCGACACCTGGTGCGTCCACGTCGTCGTGCACGAGGCCATGACCCCGGACGAGCGCGGCAGGTCGGCGCTGGTGCGCCTGCTGCCCGAGGGGCTGCGGCACCGGGTCGTCGAGCACCGCGCCGCCCCGCAGCGGCTGCGGGCCGTCAACTGGGTGCTGGACGACTACGGGGCGCGGGTGCCGCGCGGCGGCGCCGTCGTCCTGCCCGGCTCTGCGGTGCCCCCCGGTTACGACGCGGAGCGGTTCTCCGTGCGCAGCGTCTTCCTGGACGGCAACGAACCGGCGGAGGTCCTGGACGCCGTCCGGCGTTTCGACGCGCTGCCCAGGCCGCTGCCGGACGGCGGCGACCAGGCGCTGGCCGCGCTGCGTGAGCAGTGGCACCTGATGACTCTGGAGGAGCAGCTCGTCCACGCGCGCGAGCTGGTGGCCATGTACGCGGAGGCCCTGGACGCGATGACGAAGTCCCGGGACCTGTACCGGGACGCGGCCGAGCGTGCCAACGAGGCTCTTGCCGTCTACCGCGAGTCGGCCGGGCAGGGTGCGCTGCCCGGCCGCAAGCCGTCCGGTCCGTCGGGCCGCTCCCCCTTCCAGCACCTCGCGCGCGGCCTCGAACGGCTCCGGGGCGGCGCCGTGACGCGCCGCCCGGACGCCACGCCAAAGTCCGCGCGGGAGTCCGCGCCCGCGCCGGAGAACGGACCGGAGAGCGGACCGGAGAGCGGACCGGAGAGCGCCCCGCCCTCGGATCCGGCCGGAAGCTGATCCCCCGCCCTGCCCGGCTCGGCAGGGGGAGGGCGGTCGGACGCGGCCGGTCGGGCGCCGCGCCGGGCGCGGCCCGGGGTGCCGGGACGTGTCAGGTGCCGCAGTCTGGATACGCGGGGTGCAAGGCATCACGGCCGTCCGCACCACGCCCGTCCGCACCGCGCGCCCGCGCCACGCCCGTCCGGAAGGTCACGTCATGGGCAGCGACCAACACACCGGGCACCGTTCCGGAACGACGCTCCGGGTCAACGGCAAGCCCCACACCCTCGAACTGGACCACCGCCGGGTCCTGCTGGACGTCCTGCGCGAGGATCTCGACCTCACCGGGGCGAAGAAGGGCTGCGACCACGGCCAGTGCGGTGCGTGCACGGTCCTCGTCGACGGACGCCGGACCAACAGCTGCCTGCTGCTCGCCGTCGCCCTGGACGGCTGCGAGGTGACGACCGTCGAAGGGCTGGCGGGCGACGGCGAGGAACTGCACCCGCTGCAACGGGCGTTCCTGGACCGGGACGCCTTCCAGTGCGGGTACTGCACTCCGGGGCAGCTCTGCTCCGCCGTCGGTGCCCTGGCCGAGGCCGCGGCGGGCCACCCGTCCCACGTCACCGACCCCGCCGCGCCCTCCGGCCGCCCCGTCGCGCTGGACGCGCGGGAGATCCGGGAGCGGATGAGCGGCAACCTGTGCCGCTGCGGCGCCTATCCGCGCATCGTCGAGGCCGTGGAGGACATCGCCCCGTGAAACCCTTCGGCTACGTACGCGCGGGCAGTGTGGACGAGGCGGCGGAGGCGTTCGCCGCGCACCCCGGCGCCCGCTATCTCGGCGGCGGCACCAACCTGGTCGACCTGATGAAGCTGGGCGTGGAGCGGCCGGACTTCCTGGTCGACGTCTCCCGGCTGCCGCTGGAAGCGGTCGAGGAGCTGCCCGACGGTTCGGTGCGGGTGGGTGCCACCGTGCGCAACAGCGACCTGGCGGCGCACCCCCTGGTCCGGGACCGCTGGCCGGCGCTGTCCCAGGCGCTGCTCGCGGGCGCCTCCGGCCAGCTGCGCAACGCGGCCACGACCGGCGGCAACCTCTTGCAGCGCACCCGCTGCCCGTACTTCCAGGACCTGTCCAAGCCCTGCAACAAGCGGGAGCCCGGCAGCGGCTGCGGGGCCCTGGAGAGCGTGCACCGCGACCACGCGGTGCTCGGGTACTCCGAGCGGTGCATCGCCACCAACCCGTCGGACATGGCCGTGGCGCTGGCCGCCCTGGACGCGACGGTGGAACTGTACGGGCGGGAGGGCGCCCGCAGTGTCCCCGCGTCGGAGTTCCACCGGCTGCCCGGGGAGCATCCGGAGCGGGACACCGAGATCCGCCCCGGCGAGCTGATCACCTCCGTTGTGCTCCCGGCGGCCACCGCCGGGCTGCCCTCGGCGTACCGCAAGGCCCGCGGCCGGGCGTCGTACGCGTTCGCCCTGGCGTCGGTCGCGGTGGTGATGCGGGTGTCGGAGGGCACCGTGGCGTACGCAGGGATCGCCTTCGGGGCGCTGGCTCACCGGCCTTGGCGGGCCACCCGCGCCGAGGAGGCGCTGAGGGGCGGCCCGGCCACCGCTGAGGCGTTCGCGGACGCGGTGGACCGGGAACTCGCCGCGGCCCGGCCCCTGCGCGACAACGCCTACAAGGTGCCGCTGGCCCGCAGCCTCGCCGTGGACGCCCTGACCCGGCTCGCCACGCCCGCCGCGGTCTGACTCCACCGGGACGGGCACCCGTCAGCCGTCACCCGTCAGCCCAGCCATCACCCGTCACCCGTCACCTGTCACCCGTCAGTCCCGACCGTCTTGCCTCAGGAGGACTCCATGGCCGGCACCGGTACCGCGCTGGGCGCTCCCGTCGAGCGTCGCGAAGGGCGCCTGAAGGTCACCGGCGGTGCCCGCTACGCCGCCGAGCACCCGCTGCCGGGGCGTGTCCACGCCTGGCCCGTGCCGGCGGCGGTCGCCCGGGGCCGGGTGACGTCGGTCGACGCCGCGGCCGCCCTGGCCCTGCCCGGCGTCCTGGCGGTCCTCACCCCCGAGAACGCGCCCAAGATCGCCGAACCGGAGGACGCCGAGCTCGCCGTGCTGCAAGGGCCCGAGGTGCCGCACCGCGGCTGGTTCGTCGCGCTCGCCGTGGCCGAGTCGCCGGAGGCGGCCCGCGCCGCCGCGGCGGCGGTCCGTGTCGGCTACGAGGCACGAGAGCCCGACGTCAGGCTGACGGAGAACCACCCGGGGGTCTACGAACCGGAGACCGCGAACGGCGGCTTCCCGGGCCGCCGCGAACACGGCCACCCCGAGAGCGCGTTCGCCTCCTCCCCCGTCCGGATCGACGTCACCTACCGCGTGCCGCCGCTGCACAACCACCCGATGGAGCCGCACAGCAGCACGGCCCACTGGGACGGCGACCGCCTGATCGTCTACACATCCAGCCAGGGCGGCACGGCCGTACGTGACACGCTCGCCCAGCTGTTCGAGATGTCCGAGGAGCGGATCACCGTCGTCGCCGACCACGTGGGCGGGGGCTTCGGCTCCAAGGGCACCGCGCGCCCCGACGTGGTGCTCGCCGTGATGGCCGCGCGGGTGACCGGACGGCCGGTCACCGTGGCGCTGCCGCGCCGGTTCCTGCCCGCTGTCGTCGGTCACCGCGCGCCCACCCTGAACCGGCTCCGCCTGGGCGCCGACTCCGACGGCCGCCTGACGTCCCTCACCCATGTGGCCACCACCTGGACCTCGCGCATCACGGAGTTCGTGGAGCAGGCCGCGGTGCCCGCCCGTGTCATGTACGCCGCGCCGCAGAGCCTCACCACACACCGGGTGGTGCCCCTGGACGTGCCCTCCCCCTCCTGGATGCGCGCGCCCGGCGAGGCGCCCGGCATGTACGCGCTGGAGTCCGCCATGGACGAACTGGCCGACGCGCTCGGCATGGACCCGGTGGAACTGCGCGTGCGCAACGAGCCGGACCGGGAGCCGGACAGCGGCAGGCCGTTCAGCAGCAGGCACCTCGTGGAGTGCCTGCGCGAGGGCGCCCGGCGCTTCGGCTGGGAGCGGCGCGACCCGCGGCCCGGGTCGCGCCGGGAAGGCCCCCTGCTGGTCGGCACGGGCGTGGCCGCGGCCACCTACCCGGTGTACGTGCAGCCCTCCGCCGCGCAGGCGCGGACGCTGCCCGACGGGACGTTCGTGGTGGGGATCAACGCCACCGACATCGGCACCGGGGCCCGGACGGTCCTCGCGCAGGTGGCGGCGGACGCGCTCGGCGTGCCGCTGGAGTCGGTACGCATGGAGGTGGGCGACAGCGACCTGCCGCCCGCGTCCCTGGCCGGCGGGTCCTCGGGGACCGCGTCGTGGGGCTGGGCCGTGCACGAGGCGTGCACCCGGCTGGCGGCGCGCCTGGCCGACCACGCGGGGCCCCCGCCCGGATCGGGGCTCAGCGTCCGCGCCGACACCACCGGGCAGGCCGACGCGGAGAGCTCCTACGCGCGCCACGCCTTCGGGGCGCACTTCGCCGAGGTCACCGTCGACACCGTCACGGGCGAGGTCCGGGTGCGCCGGCTGCTCGGCGTCTTCGCGGCGGGCCGGATCCTCAACGCCCGTACCGCGCGCTCCCAGTTCATCGGCGGGATGACCATGGGGCTCGGCATGGCGCTGACCGAGGGCAGCACCATGGACCCGGTGTTCGGCGATTTCGTCGAGTCGGACCTGGCGTCGTACCACGTTCCGGCGCACGCCGACGTGCCCGCGGTGGAGGCGCACTGGATCGAGGAGACCGACACCCGGCTCAACCCGATGGGGAGCAAGGGGATCGGCGAGATCGGCATCGTGGGCACCGCCGCCGCCGTCGGCAACGCCGTCCACCACGCGACCGGGGTGCGGTTGCGTGAACTGCCGCTGACCCCGGACAAGGTGCTCGGCGGCCTGGCGGGCTGACGCACGGCCCTTCCGGGGCACCCCGCACGGAGTGCCCCGGTTCGTCCAGCAGGCCCGGTGGGGCCGGGTTCGTCCCGCGGGTGCCGGTGTGGCCGGTGGTCAGGCCTCGGGCTGTGGTGCCGGTGCCTCGGGCAGCGACGCCGGTGCCTCGGGGCCCGGCCCCGGGTGCCGTTCGGCCACCTGCACCATCAGCAGCAGGGCCAGGGCCGCGAGCGAGGCCAGCGCGGCGCACACGGCGGTGAGCCCGGCGCTCGACGGCGGAGCCACCGTGACGGCGAGGGCCCGGGACAGGGCGGCCGGGGCGAACCTGCCCTCGACGTAGCCGAGCGCGGCCAGCGCCGCCGGCACCACCGAACCCGCGACCAGGACCGCCACCCCGGCGCGCAGGACCAGCGCGAGCGCCAGGGCGCCGCACAGGCCCGACACCGCGAGGGCGGCGCCGTGGGCGAGGGCGGACGTGCCGTCGCGGCGCAGCGGGAAGTGGGCCGCGCCGCACACCACGAGGGCCGCCGCCGCGACCCAGCCGGGCCAGAACACGAGCCGCGGACGGGCTCGTTCGCCGTCGTCGTCCCGTGGGACCGGGAGGCCGGCCGCCTCGAAGCCGTCGGGGCACTCGGCAGCGGCGTCGAGGGAGCCGCCCGGGCGGCCGGGCGGTGCTTCCGCGCCGGTGGCGGCGATCTCCGCGTACGGCTGCTCGAAGGCGAGGGCGGGCGCGAGGGCGCTCTTGCGGGTCAGGCCGCCGATGAGGTCCGCCAGTTCCTCGGCGGTACGGGCGCCGACCGCCGCCCGGACGGCCTCCCGGGCGCAGTGCGGCTGCTGCGGTGCCTCGTGCAGCAGCGCCACCAGACGGGTGACCTCGTCGAGGTCGCGGTGCTGGACGGCGGCGCGGATCGTGGCGTCGGCGCTCTCGGCCGGCCGCGGTGGCCGGGTCAGCTCGGCGACCAGCCGGGCGACGTCCTCCACCGGGCGGTCCAGGGCGGCGGCGCGCAGCACCCGCCCGGCCGTGTCGGCGCAGTGCGGGGACTTCTCCAGGAGGGTGACGAGCCGGACGACCTCCTCCAGGGGCCGGCCGCCCACGGCGTGGCGGACCGGGTGATGAGCGGGCTCGCCGTCCGCACCCTCCGCCCCACCGCCGCCGGGGACCCCGCCGGGCGGAGCGGCCCGGTGGATCTCCTCGGTGAACGCGATGACGGACGGGTTCGGCTGGGGTGGTGAAGAGCGGGTGGTCATCTGGGCTCCATGGCAGGCATGCGGCCGCTCCTGTGCCCCCGAGGTGCGGCACGCGACTTACCCTGACCATTACTAGAGCGGGCTGCGAAGCGGCGCCACCCGGGCGCGGCACGGGAGTGACCTCGTCCCGGGACGCGCGCCCCGGGACGAGGAGGAGGGAGAAAGGAACGGTGGACTCCACCACGACGGTGATCCTGGTCACCGCCGTCCTCGCGGGCGCCGTGCTCGCCGGGGCCGTCGCCGTGCTCGTACGCCTGGTGCGCGCCCGGCGCGCGCTGCGCCGCGCCGGACTGCCGACGGGCCCTCGCTGGGTTTTCTGGGGCGCCGTCCTCTACCTGGTGCTGCCGGTCGACCTGGTGCCCGATCCGGTGTACCTCGACGACATCGGCGTCCTGCTCCTGGCGCTGCGCACGCTGCACGGCGCGGCCGGCGGTGCCGATCTGCGCGGGGTCCTGCCGGGGCGCCGAGCGGGGCGTTCGGGCTCGCGGGGCTGCCGGACGCCCATGATCACGCTCCGTAAGGAAACCATTCACCCGTTCGATTCGTATAAGTCTCCGGAACCCGAAACAAAGTCAGCGGGCCAAGCGACACCGCAAGGATGACCACCGCTTGATCGCGGCTGCACCGACAGGGGAGAGACGATGCAACCGTTCGCGCTCAACTACGCACGTCCGGCCGTGGAGTGCGAGGCCGGTACGCCGTACGTCTACGACTCCGGACTCCAGTTGAACGTGCTGCCCGACGGCAGGATCGCCGCGTGCGACCAGGCACTGCTGAGGGAGCTGGGCACCACCACCTCGACGGCGGGCTCCAAGACGCATTTCGACGACTGAACACGGTCGGCGACGATGACCGTGCTGATCCTCACGGGCGAGGAGGATGTGACGGCGGACATGGTGGTGGTCCACCTGAACGCCTCCTCGGTCCCGGTGGTCCGGCTCGATCCGGCCGACCTGACCGCGGGCGCCGCGCTCTCGGGCGAGTACGTGCACGGCTCCTTCCACGGCCATCTGTCGTGCGCGGGACGGCTGGTGGGCCTGAGCGGGCTGCGCTCCGTCTGGGTGCGCAGGCCCGGCGTGCCGGCGGCCCGTGCGCCGCAGCCGTCGGCCTGGCTCACCGAGGAGGCGGCCCAGGCGCTGTACGGCATGCTGCGCGGCAGCGGGGCGCGGTGGATGAACCACCCCGACGCGGCGCGCCGTGCCCGGGTGAAGCCCTGGCAGTTGCGGCTCGCCCAGCGCTGCGGGCTGCCGGTGCCCGCGACGCTGATCACCACCTTCCCGCAGGCCGCCCGGGACTTCGCCGCGCGCTTCCCGGACCTGGTGGTCAAGCCGGTCTCCGGCGCCCATCCGCAGGAGCCGCCGCGAGCGGTGCCGACCAGCCGGGTGGCCCCGGACGCGGACTTCGCGGCGGTCGCCTACGGCCCCACCCTGCTGCAGCGGCGCGTCGCCAAGCGGGCCGACATCCGCCTGACCGCCGTAGGGGAGACGCTGCTGGCCGCCCGCAAGGCGACCCCGGCGGACGCGGACCCGGACGAGGTCGACGTCCGCTTCGCCTCGGCCAGGACGCCCTGGCGGCCGGTCGAGGTGCCCGCGCGTACGGCCGCGGCCGTACGGCGCTATCTCCAGGAGGCGGAACTGGCCTACGGCGCCTTCGACTTCGCGGAGGACGCCGACGGCGTCTGGTGGTTCCTGGAGTGCAACCAGTCCGGGCAGTTCGGGTTCGTCGAGGTGGAGACCGGCCAGCCGATCGCCCGTGCGATCGCCGAGTGGCTGGCCCGTCCGGGGACGTCCGTGGCCGAATCGTGACCTACGTGACCGCCTCGCGCGTCGGCACGCAGTGCCAGGACGTGCCGCGGGCGTCCCCGCCCCCGTGTCCGGGGAGTTCAGACGGCCAGCGACAGACCGCTGTCGCCGTCCGCGTCCGTGGCGACGTCCGCCGCCCGGCCGGTGGCCAGCAGCAGCGCGTCCGCCCGGACGATCGCGTCGTGGACGCTGGTGGTGCCCATCATGACGCACAGCGTGTAGCTCACGTCCTCCAGCTCCCGAGCCGTCTCGGCCCGCTCCCTCTCCGCCTGCGCGATCTTCAGTGATGCGTACCGAGTCAGCAACGTCCTGACGATCTTCGGGTCCGGAACCAGCACGGAGCGCCCCTCTCTCGATTTTTTGCTGCGTATGCCCCAGGCACGCCGTGCCATGCATGCCGACCGCCTCGCGAGACATGATTGACCAGATTCAGTCGATTTCCGGTGGATCACCCGTGGATCGACGGCGGGGCCCACCGGCCGTCACCGGCCACCGTCCCCGGCTCTGGCGCGCGCACGGGGCGCCGGTGGCACACCGCGCGGGCCCCGCGTATCCGGTGCAGTGACAGGACGCCTTCCCCAAGAGGGAAGAACGATTCGGGATCCTCCAAGCGGCACGTGCCGCGCTCGATTCGCTGGGTGACGCTCACCGGGGCCTCCGCCGCACACTCGGCCGCACCTGCGCGGACAGCCCCCGTCCACGGCGACACGGCGCCGCACGGCCCGGCAAGGTAGAGGCAATATAGGTGCTTTTCCGGCCTACGGCCAAGATTGGGCGAGCGGCGCGCACCGGACACACCGGAGAACAGGGCGTCAGGAGCGGTTCGGGGCGGACGGCTTGCGGCCTCGACGGGGCACCGGCAGCGGATCCTTCGGGCGCGTGGCGCGATTCGGGCCGATCAGATCCGGCCGTACGCAGCGGAGGCAGGAGGAACCGGGGCGGACACCCCGGTTCCCGCACGCCTCGCGTCGGGCGGCCTGGCCGCTGCCCAGGCACTGTGTAATCCCAGCCGTGGCACGGGAGTTCGTCGTGGGTGCCGATCTCCTCGATCCGGCCGCCCGCCATGGCAAACCGCTGCGGCTGACCTCCGGAGAGCCAAGGCGACGTTCTCCCGGATCGCGCCGTCGAACAGGACCGGGCCCCGGGGCACGACGGAGCCGAAGCGGCGACAGGTGCGCAGGCCGAGCGTGCTCGTGCCGGCGCCGTCGAGCAGCAGCCGGCCGGCGGCGGCGGGACGTGACAGGCCGATGACCAGGTCGAACAGGGTGGACCTGCCGGCGCCCGAGGCGCCGACGAGGGCGACGGTCTCCCCCGGTGCGACGGCGAGGGTGCAGTCGCGCACCGCCGGGCGCTCGTCGTCGTGGGCGAGGCCGACGCGGTCGAAGGTGAGGGCGTCGTGTCAGGAGGCCCCCTTCATTCGGCGAGCGCGTCGGCCAGTTCCGTGGTGGCCCGGGTGATCTCCCCGTCCTGCTCCGCGAGCAGCGTGCTCAGGGCACCGGACCGGGCGCGGACCGCCTGCCGCGCCCGCCGCTCCCACACCACCGGGTTCTCCTGGTGGTTGAGGAGTTTGGGGTAGACGGCCGCCACGCTCTCCCACTGGCGGGCGCCGGCGATGTTCCTGAGCAGCTGGATGATCTGCGGCCGGCAGGTCACCTGCGGGGTCTGGGCCAGCTCCCACAGGAACGGAACGGCGGCGGCGGTCGCCTGCTCCACCACGAAGCCGTACTGGCAGATACGCGTGCGCAGGTCGTCCAGGGCGGCGCGGGCGGCCTCGGCGTCGCCCCCGGCCACCCCGCGGAGCAGCTGGGGGACGCCGGCCGCGGAGCCGGTGGAGTCCCGGATGTCGCTCCAGGGCACCTGCCCGAGTGCGGAGAGCGGCGTGGTGGCGGCCACGCCGGTCGTGGGGGTCACGCGGTCGGTGCGCTGTGTGCTCGGCTGCTCCGTCGGTGCGGTGCGCATGGCGTCGGGCCTTTCCGCGGCGGTCGTATGGGGGGAGGGTCCTTCAGCGGGGCGGACGCGTCGGCGGCTCCACGGCCCCGGGGGCGACAGCGGTACTCGCGCCCGGCGTGCTGAGCGCAAGGCTCGCAGGTGAGGACATGGACGCTCCCTGAGGCGACGTCACCGAAACGCGCTGAAGCGGGGGTTGACGCTCCGGCTATTATCCACGCTGTCAGCGTCCGCGTGCAATTGCGCGCGAAATTTCTCGTGAAAGTGCGCGGAAGAGGGAAGGATCCGGAAGGGACGCCGCCGGAACCCGACGGCGCTCCGCGCACAGCTCACGACGGAACCGGGAACAGCGAGGAGACTGCGGTGCCACCAGTGCCGAACGGAGTGCGGGCCAGTTCGTTGGACGCCCGCTGGATCAAGAGCAGGCACAGCAACGCCGAGGGGAACTGCGTGGAAGTCGCCGCGCTGACCGGCGGAGGCATCGCGGTGCGCAACTCCCGCGATCCCGACGGCCCCGCCCTGGTCTACACCCCGGCCGAGGTCGCCGCCTTCCTGGCGGGCGCCAAGGACGGGGAGTTCGACCACCTTCTGTGGTGATCCGCGCCCATGCGCGCTGAAGCGGAAGGGAGTTGGCGAGTTGCCGATACGTGCTCGGACGGATGCCCTCCGCGGCGGGCCGGTGCGATAGTCTAAGTCTCAAGTCTGCCGGTCCACTGGGGAGTCAGGATGTCCGCCGAGCCGCATCGCCTCTCCCGCCTGGAACCCTATCTCGACCGTTCCGAGCCGGCGCCGACTCTGCTGAAGATGCTGGTCGGCGTCCAACTGGCCGGTTTCCGCGAGGACGCCGGGATGTCCCAGGAACAGGCGGCCCGCGGGCTCGGCTTCAGCGCCGCGAAACTCTCGCGCATCGAGTCGGGCAAGGGCCGCCGGCCTCCCACAGAGGGCGACGTCCGCGCTCTGCTGGGGCTGTACGGCACCGACGACTACGAGTCCTCGGTGCTGCTGAAGCTGCTGCAGCGGGCCGGGGAGCCCGGCTGGTGGCAGCGCTACGACAAGCGGCTGATGCCCGAGTGGTTCGACCGCCTCGTCGGCCTTCAGGAAGCCGCGACCGCGATCCGCACCTTCGAGATCCAGTACGTGCCCGGACTGCTGCAGACCCAGGCGTACGCGCGGGCGGTGGTGGAGCGCGGTCTGCCGACCGCCTCCGCGAGCGAAGTGCGCCGCCGCGTCGAACTGCGGACACGACGCACGGAGTTGCTCACGCGCGAGGACGCGCCGCAGGTGTGGGCGATCATGGACGAGTCGGTGCTGCTGCGCGTGCTCGGCAGCCGCGAGACCATGCGGGAACAGCTCGACCGCCTGGTGGAGCTGGCCCGGCTGCCGCACGTGACCCTGCAGATCGTGCCGCTGGACGTGACGAACGCGTCGGCGCCCGCGATACCCGTCACCTACCTGCGCTTCGGCGGACTGGACCTGCCGGACGTCGTCTACCTCGAACACATCAGGAGCGCCAACTTCCTGGAGGACCGGGACGAGACCGAGGAGTACCGGATCTCCCTGGACCGGCTGGCAGACGAGGCGCTGACGCCTCTTGAGTCCATGGCGCTGCTGCACAGGACCATGGACGAGCGCTACCCGGCGTCCTGACCGGGACGCACGCGGGCGTGGACGCTGCGCCGGTCCGCTGCCGGACGCCATCCGCTACCGGACGAGGCCTATCCCTCCGAACTCCACCCACTCGTGCGTGAGCTGACGCGGCGCCACCTCGGTGTCGGGACGCCAGGTCGAGACCTCGACCAGGCCCGGTTCGAGGATCTCCAGACCCTCGAACCACTCGGCGACGTCCTTCTCCTCACGCACCCGGCCCCAGTGCCCCTGGGTGGCCTGGGCCATGAAGTCGGTGACGAACGTCCGCACCTCGGGGTCTTCGCTGACCAGTTGGCACATCAGCATGATGCTGCCGGGTACCAGCCGCTCACGGACCCGCTCGACCACCGCGAGCGGGCCGTCGGTGTCACTGTCCGGGATGCAGTGGAACACCGAGTTGAACAGCACGGCCACCGGCTGGGAGAAGTCGATCAGCCGCCGCGTGTCCTCGTGGGCGAGGATCTGGTCGGTGTCCCGCATGTCGGCGTGGATGACGGCGGTGCGCTCGTCCTGCTGCAGGAGGGCGCGGCCGTGCACCAGCACCATCGGGTCGTTGTCCACGTAGACCACGTGTGTGCCGGGGTCGATGCGCTGGGCGACCTGGTGGACGTTGTCCTGGGTGGGCAGGCCGGACCCGTGGTCCAGGTACTGGCGTATCCCGTACTCCTGCGTGAGCGTTCTGACCGCCCGCTGCAGGAAGCGGCGGTTGTTCAGGGCGAGCCGGCGCGTGCTGGGGACGACCTTGTCCAGTTCCTCGCACGCCACCCGGTCCGCCGTGTAGTTGTCCTTGCCCCCGAGGTAGTGGTCGTACATGCGGGCGGCGGTCGGCACGTTCATGTCGATCTTCGTGGACAGCTGGTTCTCCGTAGGCATCGATCCCCCAGATTCGCCGAATCCACCGCGCCAACTGGGCCGGTTCGACTGAGAGTACATCCTGGGGAACCCGTGTTTGCCCGAACCGGTCCACAGCTGATCGCAGGGCCGGCGACCCGGGGTCCGATCGTCCCGATCGGCCCGATCCTCACGGATTCTTCACGTCGTCGGGCCCATCGACGGCGCGGTTCGGAGCACCCGCCTCCCGTGTCGGAGAAGGAGGCGTCGTGGTGCTCGTCGCTGTTCTGCTGCTGCCGCTCATGGGTGGGCTCCTGCTGGTCATGGACCGGATCGAGGACCGGATGTCCGGCGCCGCGACCCGTGACCGGCCCACCCGGCACCGCAGGCACCTGCGCCTGATCCCGGGCGGCCGGCGGGACGGCGCGCGGGAGCCCGGTCCGGCGGCGGAGCCGGCCGGGCAGGAGGAGGCGGCCTGAGCAGCGCCCGCGCCGCCGCTTCGGGCGTTCCGCCGGGGCGGGCCTCTCCCGGCGCCCGGCCCGTGTGAAACCCTCGGCGGGGCCCGGGTCGTCGTCCTGGCCGATGTTCGACGCGGACACAGCCACGGATGTCCGGATCGGACGTTCGACACAGCGGAGAGGCCGCGGCATGCGCATCGGACTGCTCGGTACCGGTCCCTGGGCCCAGATGGTCCACGCCCCCGCCCTGGGCGGGCACGACGGACTCGACTTCGCCGGGGTGTGGGGGCGCCGCCCGGCCGCCGCCGAGGAGCTGGCCGCGCGCCACGGCACCCGCGCCTACGCCGACGTCGACGCGCTGCTGGCGGACGTGGACGCCGTGGCCGTCGCCCTGCCCCCGGACGTCCAGGCCGAACTGGCGGTGCGCGCCGCCCGTGCCGGCTGCCACCTGCTGCTCGACAAACCACTCGCCGCGACCGTGGCCACGGGCCGGGCCGTCACCGAGGCGGTCCGCGCGTCCCAGGTGGCCTCCGTGGTCTTCTTCACCACCCGGTTCCAGACGGCTCCGGAGGCGTGGATCGGCGAACAGGCCGCCCGGGGCGAATGGTTCACGGGGCGGGCCGAGTGGCTCGGCGCGGTGTTCACCGGCGACAGCCCGTTCGCGGCCTCCCCGTGGCGGCGCGAGAAGGGCGCCCTGTGGGACGTCGGCCCGCACGCGCTGTCGGTGCTGCTGCCCGTCCTGGGCGACGTACGGCGGGTGTCGGCCGCCGCGCCCGGGCCCGGGGACACCGTGCACGTGGTCCTCGACCACGCCGGCGGCGCTTCCGCCACCCTGACCCTGAGCCTCACCGCCCCGGCCGCCGCCGCGGGGGCCACCGTGGAGCTGCGGGGCGCGGCCGGGGCCACCGTCCTGCCCGAGGGGTCCGAGGAGGCGGTCGCGGCCTTCCGCCGGGCGGCGGACGCGCTGACCGAGGCCGCGCGCACCGGACGAGCGCACCCGTGCGACGCCGCTTTCGGGCTGCGGGTCACGGAGATCCTGGCCGAGGCCCAGACGCTGCTGGGCCGCGACGCCGGCTGAGGCGGGAGACGCGCGCACCCCCGCCGGGGTCCCGCCGCACGCGGCGGTTCCGGGGTGCGGGACCCGGGGCGGCGTAGCAGCGTGGTGGTGTGGTGAAGACGCTTGCCCCGGTATCGCGCCGGGACCCGCACCGGCGTGGCTGGCTGCGGGGTGCCCCGCCGCCGCGCTGGGTGCGCGTCCTGCCGATCGCGCTGGCCGCCGCCGTCTGCGTGGCGACCCTGCTGAGCCCGAACCCGCTCGACATCGGGTTCCTGCTGGGCGCCATCCCGCCGCTCGCCGTGCTGTCGTACGGGCCGCTGACCACCGCGCTGCTCGGCGGCGCGGTGGTGGCCCTGCTGAGCGTGCCGGCCTTCCAACTGGACCACCCGGGCAACACCGACCTGGAGACGGTGTGCTTCGTCGCCGTCCTGAGCGTCCTCCTGTCGTACGTGCGCAGCCGTCGCGACGCGCAGCTCGACCTGGAGCGCACCGTCGCCGAGGCGGCGCAGCGGGCGGTGGTCCCGCCGCTGCCCGAGCAGGTCGGGCCGGTGTGCTGCGCGGGGCTGTACCGGGCCGCGCAGCGCGGCACGCTGGTCGGCGGGGACTTCTTCGACGTCCGCCGCGGGCCCCGGGGCGTGCGGGCGGTCATGGGCGATGTGCAGGGCCACGGGCTGGCCGCGGTGTCCACGGTCGCCGCGCTGCTGGGCAGTTTCCGGGAGGCGGTGCTGGACCGGCCGGGCCTGGCGGAGATCGTGGCGGCGCTGGACCGCCGGCTGGTGGTGGACTCGGCCGAGGTGCGGCACGCGGAGCTGTTCGCGACGGCCGTCCTGCTGGAGTTCGCCCGCGACGCCCGGTCGGTGCGGCTGATGACGTGCGGGCACCCGCCCCCGATCCTGTTGCGGGACGGGACCGCGAGGGAGATCGCCGTGACCCCGTGGACGCCCCTCGGCCTCGGCCTCTCCGACGGGCTCCCGCCGCAGGACGGCCACGTCGAGCGGCTACGGCCGGGAGACGTGCTGTTCCTGGCCTCGGACGGGGTCACCGAGGCCAGGAACGCCGACGGCACGTTCTACCCGCTCCTCGACCGGCTGCCCCGGCTCGCCGACCACGAGCCGGCCGTCCTCGCCGACCACGTGCTGGCCGATCTCCTCGCGCACTGCGGAACGATCCGCGACGACGTGACGATGCTCGTCCTCACCCCGTGCCCGCCGGAGGTGAGGGAGGCGGAGTGAGGCGGGCGGGGTCGACGGGGCGGACGGGGAGGCCGGGGCAGGCGGTCTTCCGTCGCGGCTGGGCCGCGGTGCCGTCGTGCCGTCGTACTGCTCAGGCTTCTCGAACGCACCCGGCGGTGCAGGGGCCGTCGTGGCCGCCGGCCGTGCAGCCGGGGGCGCCGCACCGGGCGGGAACCCGCTGCGGCGACGGCAGGACCAGGTGGACGGGCGCTCCGGGCGCGACCCGTACGACCGGCGGCGGCGCGGGCGCGGACGGTGGCACCGAGGCCGACGCGGGGACGAGGACGGACTCCGGCGCCGGCGCTGCCCCGAAGACGAGCGCGAACTCAGGCGCAAGCGGCGGCGCAGGGGCGGGAGCGGCCCCGGAAGCCGGTGCGAACCCGGAAGCCGGTGCGGGGGCGAGCGCGGTCTCGGACGCCGGCGCGGGGGCGAGCGGGGGCTCAGGCGCAAGCGCTGCCCCACGGGCGAGCGCGGACTCGGGCACCGGCGCTTTCCCGAGAACGACCGCGGGCTCAGGCGCAAGCGCCGGCGCGAGGGCGGGCGCGAAATCGGGCCCCGGTGCGGGCTCGGACGCCGACGCGGGGGCGAGCACGGCCTCGGATGCTTATGCGGGGGCGAGCGGGGCCTCGGATGCTTACGCGGGGGCGAGCGCGGGCTCAGGGGCGGGTCGTGTTCCGAGGCCGAGCGCGGGGCGCCGGCAGCGCTCGCGCAGGACGGTGCCGGCGCCTATGGTCCCGGCGATGAGGACGCCGCCGATCACCAGCGCGCCCCTCGCGCCCACGGTCTGCATCAGCAGCCCGAGCAGCGGCGGGCCGACCAGGCTCCAGCCCGTGCTCGCGGTGCGCCACACGCCGAGGACGCGCCCCCGCATGTGCGGCGGCGGATCGGTCTGCAGGACCGTCGTACCGGCCGTGTCGGAGACCGACTCCACCACGGCCATCGGGGCGACGAGCAGCAGCAGGATCCACAGGGCCGGAGAGAGACCGGCGGCGATCTGCAGCACCGCGCCGGCCGCCGCGAGGGCGCCGACCAGGCGGACGGAGGGGCTGCGCAGGCGTCCGGCCAGCACCGCACCGGCGACGCCGCCGACGGCCAGGACGGTGGAGACCGTGCCGAACGCCCCGGCGGCCCCGCCCAGCGGACCGGTCACCAGCACCGCGAGGGTCAGTCCGTAGTTACGGCCGAAGACGCTGCTGATCGCGGTGATTGCGGCCAGGGCGACGAGCCGCGGACGGCGCAGGAAGAAGCCGAGTCCCTCGCGGGCGCCGGTGCCCCGCCGGGCCGGTGCCGGGGCGGCGGGCCGCCGCGGCGAGGCCGGTGCGGCCGGTACGGCGGGCGCCTCCTGCCCGGCTTCGGGGTGGGGGCGCAGGAAGGGGATCACCGCGGCGACGGCGAGGAAGGAGATGCCGTTGGCGGCGTACGCGGCTCCGGGCCCCCACCAGCTGACCACCACCCCGGCCAGAGCGGTGCCCCCCACCCGGCCCGCGCCGCTCACCACCGAGCCCAGCGCGATGGACGACGGCACGTCCTTCGGGGGGACGAGGTCGTTGCCGAGCAGGGCACAGGCGGGCGCGTCGACGGTGGCGATCAGCCCGGTGACGGCGGCGAGCACCATCAGGACGGGCACGGTCAGCTGATCGGTGAGGACGAGCGCGGCGGTCACGAAGCCGACCACGGCGAGCAGGGCCTGACTCAGCGACGCGGTGAGCCGCCGCGGCCAGGCGTCGACCGCCGCGCCGCCGACGAGTCCGAGCAGGAGACCGGGCGCGGCCTGCGCGGACAGGGACAGGCCGGTCGCGGCGGCGGAGCCGGTGAGGTGCAGGACCAGGAGGTTCTGGGCGGTCAGCTGCATCCAGGTGCCCGCATTGGACACCAGGTTGGCCGCCGACCACCAGCGCATGCTGTGGTGGCGCAGGGCCCGCCAGGGGGCACGGTCCTCTCCCCCGGCCGGGCGGCGCGCCGGCCGGCGGGGGGAGGGCAGGGCCACTCGGCGGGCAGCGGTCGCGGGCACGGGTGAGGAAGCAGAGGGGGAGGAAGCAGAGGGGGATGAAGCAGAGGGGGATGAAGCCACGGAAGGACGCTTTGCGTGAGAGACCGGACGACTTGCCGTGCTGTGCCGCCGGGGGCGGCTCGACGGTGAGACGTGGTCGGGCACAGCGGCTGCCCATCATCACAGACGGGACGGCACAGTCGGTGCGGGCGACGGCCCGCGCGGTCCGCGAGGGAGTCCAACTCGGCTCCGGAGCCGCCCGGTTGCGGGCGCGGTGGTGTTCCTCACAGGAAGCCGGGGGCGCGGGGCCCGTACCGTGCGCCGACCGGACCGGTCCCCCGTTCCGGTCCGCCCGCGCACGCGGTCCCCGCGTAACCCCGCGGCCCGTTGAACTTACGTGGCGCTTACGGGCGTCAAAACCGCGTCGGTGCCCTTTCGGGCAACCGGAGGACTCACCCGTGCACAGGTGAGTCCGTAATGCCCCTGTTGAGCCTCCCCGGCCCCTCGGATAAAGCCCCGTCCGGGGTCGGCTCAGCCCGGATCGAGCACCGTCCGGGGTCGGTCCCGCCCGGATCAAGCCCTTGCCCGGCGTCGGCTCCGCCCGAATACCGCCTGAGTTCAGCCGCGGGCGGGCCCGTCGAGGGACGGCGGGTCGAGGTCGCCCGCCGCCATCTGGGCCAGGACGACCTCGTAGAGGTCGCTGCCGACGGCCAGGAGCTGCCGTTCGAGGACCGGCTCCACACCGCGCACGTGTTCGCGCACGGTCTGCGCGTGCACGCCGAGCAGCTGGGCGGCCCGCTCGGCGTTGCCTCCGGCGGCCGTCCAGGCGCGCAGCGTGCCGCGCAGGTCCCGGGTGTCCGCCGCCAGGCGCCCGAGGAGTTCCCGCGCCCAGGTGCGCAGCGCCGGTCCGGTCAGCAGCTCGCCGAAGCCGGCCCGGTGGGCGCCCGCCACCGGGCCGGCGGCCGGTTCGGGGGCGATACCCGCCTGCGTGTTCAGGGCGAGGTGGACGGCGGCCCGGACGGTCAGCAGTGAGAAGTCCGCGCCGAGCAGTCCCTCCACGCGTTCCATCCGGGCGCGGACGGTGTTGCGGCTCACCCCGAGGATCCGCGCCGCGCTGACCGCGGTGAACTCCAGGCCCAGCCGGGTGGTGGCGACCAGTTCGGCGCGGGTGTGGTGGGCGAGGGCGTCCAGGGGGCGCAGCAGCCGTCCCGACCAGGCGCGCAGCGCCTCGTGGTCCATCAGGCGCTCGGGGTGGGTGCGCTCGGCGTACACGGCCGTACCGTCCGGGCGGAAGCGGGCGAGCGCGAGGGCGCTGATCGCCTGTCCGTAGGCCGTGGCCGTCCGGGCGAGGCTGTGCCGGACGCTGCCGCCGAGGAAGGTCCGCGGGCGTGCTCCGGCGAGCGCGCGCAGCTGCGGGCCGGTGGCCTCGGCGGGGGCGATGACGATGACGTGGCCGTCCACCGCCGGGCAGCGGACGACCAGGGCCTGCCCGCCGGTCGCGTCCAGGCACTCGGCGGTCAGCCGCTCGCGCTCGTCGCGGTGGGCCTCCAGGACGTAGACGTGCGCGGTGTCGGTGTCGAGCAGGCCGGGCCACAACCCCGCCGCCACCCGGCGGGCGGAGACGATGTCCTCCACCATCAGCAGTTGCAGGATGGCCAGGCGCAGGGCGGACGTGGCCTGTTCGAGGCGGCGTCCGGCCTCGCTGGTCTCGTCGGCCCGCAGCAGCAGTTCGACCACGCCTGCGGTGCGGGTGAGCATCTCCGCGGTCCGCCGGTCGAAGGGGGCGGCCCGGGACACGGCGAGCACACCGGCCGCGGGTTCCTGCGGGCGTCCCACGCGCACGGCGCGCACGTGGCGCCCCGCGTCCTGGAGCGCCGCCGAGGCGAACCGGCCCGCGAGGACGTCCGCGAGCACGTCGGCGGCAAGGGGCACCGGGGCTCCGGCGAGGAGGGTGCCCGCGCCGTCCAGGAGGCAGACCGTCCCGTGGGCGGCGGCGGCGAGCCAGGCCACCACCTTGCGCACGTCGCGCCCGGTCGGCCGCAGCTGGTCGAGGAGTTCCTCGGCCCACGTCGCGTGCCCGCTGTCCCGGCCGTCCGCCGGGACGGCCCCGTCCTGTCGGCCGGCCATGTCGGCGCTCTCCTCCCGCTTCGTACACCGCACTGACCTCGGCGTTCTTGGTCCGGGACGCTACCAGCGACCACTGTCGCCGTCCTGTGAAAGGCCGCCGCGTACGGGAGCGCACGACAGAGCCCGGACGGTAGGGGGCGGACGGGAGGGGGCGGCTTCGCCGGTGGGTCACGGGGGGGGGAGGTGAGCGACCGGCGAAGCCGCGCGCCCGGGGCCGGGGGGACAGCTCCCGAGCGGTGTACAGCTCTGGTTCCCCGCCTTTCGCCGAGTACGCCCACGAAACTCGCCGGATTCACGGGCCGCCCCGGGACGGTCCGCAGGGCCGCCGTCGCTCCCCCACGGCACCTGTACGGCGCGGTCCTGGTGGACGGCATAAGCTCGGCGGATGGCGAAGTACTTCGACGTGCACCCGGACAACCCCCAGCCGCGCGCGATCCGACAGGTCGCCGACGACCTGCGCGAGGACGCGTTGATCGCGTATCCGACCGACTCCTGCTACGCCCTGGGCTGCCGCCTGGGCAGCCGCGACGGCGTCGACCGGATCCGGGCGATCCGCCGCCTGGACAACCGGCACCACTTCACGCTGGTGTGCCAGGACTTCGCGCAGCTCGGCCAGTTCGTACGGATCGACAACGACGTGTTCCGCTCGATCAAGGCGGCCACACCCGGCAGTTACACCTTCATCCTGCCCGCGACACGTGAGGTGCCGCGCATGCTGCAGCACCCGAAGAAGAAGACCGTCGGGGTGCGCATCCCCGACCACGCGGTCACCCGGGCCCTGGTGGCGGAGCTGGGCGAGCCGCTGCTCTCCAGCACCCTGCTGCTGCCCGACGAGGACGAGCCGATGACGCAGGGCTGGGAGATCAAGGACCGGCTCGACCACGTGCTGGACGCGGTGGTCGACTCGGGCGACTGCGGCACCGAGCCGACCACCGTCGTCGACTTCTCCGGCGGGGAGGCCGAGATCGTCCGGCGGGGGGCCGGGGACACATCACGGTTCGAGTGAGTCCCGGTCCGAGCGAGCCCTCGATCCACTGAGCCCTCGATCCGCCGAGTCCCGGTCCGAGCGAGTCCTCCCCCGGTGAGTCCCGGTCCGGGTGAGACCCGCTCCCGCGTGGGCGGGGCCGTCGGCGCGGACGCGGACGGGGCGTGTCACCATGACCATGATCCGCCCGCCCCGCCTCCCGGCTCCGGACGCCCGGCCGGCCCCCCGGCTCCGTTCGGGCAGGGCGCCGCGGGCACCCCCCATGGCCGGTGACGCCCTCGCCGGCGAGCGCGTAGGAAGGCAGCTCCCCATGACCTCCGTACAGGGACAGGCCGTCGAGATCCCCACCGAGGACGGCACGGCAGACGCCTATCTGACCCACCCCGGGGACGGGCTCCCCCATCCGGCCGTCCTGTTCTACCCGGACGCGTTCGGCCCGCGTCCTCATGTCGAGGGCATGGCCGACCGGATCGCCGCGGCCGGTCACACGGTGCTGGTGCCCAACGTGTTCTACCGTCACGGGCGGGCGCCGGTCGTGGAGTTGCCGGAGTTCATCGACCTGTCCCAGCGCCCGGAGATCTTCGGCCGGTTCATTCCGCTCATGCAGTCCCTGACGCCGGAACTGACGCGGCGTGACGCGGGTGCGTACCTCCGGCTGCTCGCCGACCACCCGCTGGCGGCCGACGGGCCGGTGGCCGTGACGGGCTACTGCATGGGCGCCCGGCTGGCCCTGCTGACCGCGGGCGCGTACCCGGACCGGGTCGCGGCGGTCGCCGGGTTCCACGGCGGCGGACTGGCCACCGACACCTCCGACAGCCCGCACCTGGCCGCCGCGGACATCACGGCGGAGCTGTACTTCGGGCACGCGGACAACGATCCCTCGATGCCGCCCGAGCAGATGGAGCGCCTGGAGAACGCGCTCACCGAGGCGGGCCTCCGGCACCGCTGCGAGGTCTACCCGGGTGCCTCGCACGGCTTCACGCAGGCCGACACCGACGCCTACGACGCGAAGGCGGACGAACGGCACTGGACGGCCCTGCTCGACCTGCTGGGGCGCACCTTCGGGTGACCGACGGGCAGTCAGTTCGCCTGTACGGCCGGTCGATTGACAGGAAGGACCCGTACCCGCCTGCCGTGCGCGGTGCACCGGGTTGTTACGGTGCACCGCGTGTCTGACTCCTCACGCGATACCGTCGAAGGCGCCGGCTGGACCGACGCCGAACGCGGCACCTACGGCCGGCTGATGCCCGGCCGGGTCGAGAAACTGTCGTGGCTGAACCCCCGGACCCTGTGGGCCGCGCGCAACGGCGTGGCCGCTTCCTGGTTCGGGGACCCCACGGGGCAGACCCGTTCCCGCTGGGTCGCGCAGCGGGCGGCCGCCGGCGCCCCGGCGGACAAGGTGATCCGGCGCACGGAGGCGGACCGATTCTCCTTCATGGTCATCGGGGACACCGGCGAGGGCGGCGAGTCGCAGTACGCCGTCGTGCCGGGTTTCCTCAAGGCCTCTGAGGGCACGTCGTTCGCCGTGCTCGCCAGTGACGTGATCTACCCGGTCGGCCGCACGGACGACTACGGAGGGAAGTTCTTCCAGCCGTACCGCGACTATCCGGCGCCCATCTACGCGATACCCGGCAATCACGACTGGTACGAGGACCTCGGCGGTTTCATGCGCGTCTTCTGCGACGACGCCCCGCCGCTGCCGCCGGCGCCCCGTCCCCGTCCGGCGGGCCGTGCCTGGTGGCGGGCGCTGCTGTGGCACCGGCCCCGCCCGGCGGACGAACAACGGCTCGCCGAGGCGCGCGAGTTGCGCTCCGCGCCGGGCCAGCAGGCCGTCCAGCCGGGCCCGTACTGGGCGATCGACGCCGGTCCGGTGCGGAT
The DNA here is from genome assembly GCF_042268205.1 of Streptomyces sp. NPDC056160. Taxonomy (NCBI): domain Bacteria; kingdom Bacillati; phylum Actinomycetota; class Actinomycetes; order Kitasatosporales; family Streptomycetaceae; genus Streptomyces; species Streptomyces sp. NPDC056160. The sequence goes on along the minus strand of NZ_JBHJUW010000079.1, from coordinate 16,013 downwards.
CGTCGGCATCGACACGGGTCTGCTCGGCACCCTCGACGCGGAGCAGGGCGCCTGGCTGCGGGAGGTGTCCCAGGGGCCCCGCCCGAAGATCCTCGTCACCGGTTCGCCGCTGTACGTGGACGGCGAGCACCATCCCTGCGCCATCGAGGGCGGCGGCACCGTCGACGACATCGTGCGCGACCCGGCCCACCACTACGTGGCGGCGATCGGCGGCGACATCCACAACTACCAGCGCTATCCGGTGGACGTGGACGGCCGCACCGTCCAGTACGTCGTCTCCGGTGGCGGCGGCGCGTTCATGCACGCCACGCACACCATCGCGCGGGTGTCGGTCGCCGGTGTCACCGAGTCCGACTTCCGGTGCTATCCGCTGCGCGGCGACTCCCTGGCGTTCTACAGCGCCCTCTACGGCCGGCGGCTGCGGCTGCGCCGCTTCTTCACGCTCACCGAGGCCCAGGGGATGGCCGTGATAGCCGAACGGCTGGGCATGCCGCCCACCCGCGCGCCGGGCGGCCCGGTCCGGGTCACCCGGCGGGTCCGCCTGGTCGCGAGCCTGCTGGGCGCCGGCCGCCGCCCGGACCGCCGTGCCCGCCTCCGCCTGCCGGTGCGCAAGATCTACACCCGGTTGTTCTCGCCGGGCTCGGTCACCTACAGCCCGCCGTTCTTCAAGTCGTTCCTGCGACTGGACGTCACCCCCGAGGAGGTCCGGCTGCGCTGCTTCGCGGCGACCGGCAACCGCGCGCAGGAGGTCGACCCGCCGGTCGAGGACGAGGTGGTCATCCCGCTGACCGCCGCCGTCTGAGCGGCCCCTGCCGGCGGGACATGCGTCACCGGCGGCCCGCCTCACCAGCGTCCGGTGCGCTGCCGGTGAGCGGTTCGCAGGGGCGGCCGTCCGCCTCCACCGGCACGTCGCCGCTCCGCATCACCCGGTGCGTGATCCGCGGGGAGCCGAGGCGGGCGTTGTCGCCGGGCACCAGGTGGACGGTGGCCAGGTTGCCGCAGAAGGCCACGCTGCCCGGCTCCCAGCGGAACCGGACCGGGCACTCGGCGCCGTACGGCCTGATCGAGGTACGTCTCCGGGAGGGCCCGTCATCCGCTCCGATGCCCCACAGCTCGCCCGTCACGTCCTGGGGGAGCTCGTGACGGGCTTCGCGGCGGACGGCGGCAGGGCCTCGCGCCGTGAACTCCCTGGTCCGGCGTTCCGCAACGCCGCAGGCGGGCCCTGCCGTGCTAGGGCCGCTCCGGCGGGGGTACCCGGCGCCGGTGGGCGCGGGCGGACGGTCCGGGCGAGGGCGAGGAGGTCCCAGGTGGGTACGGACGAGCGGCTGCGGGAGTATCGCGGCAAGCGCGACTTCGGGCGGACCCGGGAGCCGTCGGGCCGGCCGGACGGTGCCGGGTCCGGTCCCCGGTTCGTGGTGCAGATCCACGACGCCCGCCGGATGCACTTCGACTTCCGGCTGCAGGTGGACGACGTGCTGAAGTCCTGGTCGGTCCCCAAGGGCCCCTCCGGCGACCCGCACGACAAACGGCTCGCGGTGCCCACGGAGGACCATCCGCTGGAGTACGAGCACTTCGAGGGCGTGATCCCGAAGGGCGAGTACGGCGGCGGCACCGTGATCGTCTGGGACCGGGGCACGTACGAGCCGCTGAGCCACGACCGGCGGGGGCGGCCCGTGGACTTCGCCGAGTCGCTGGAGCGCGGGCACGCGACGTTCCGGCTGCACGGTGCCAAGCTGCACGGCGAGTACGCCCTCACCCGCTTCCGGGACGGCCGGGACGCCGGCGAGGAGGAGGCCTGGCTGCTGGTGAAGAAGGCCGAGGGACGCGCCCGGGACGGGCACGGCACCCCCGATCCGCGCCGGGCCCGCTCGGTGCGCACGGGCCGCACCCTGGCGCAGGTCGCCGCGGAGGGCGGCGAGGAGTGAGCGGGGCCGGCCGCGTCGGCCGCCGGGTCCCGCGCCCGCCGCGTGGCCGGCTCAGGGGCGGTGGGCGCGCAGGGCGGCCAGGGCGCGATCGGCGTGGGTGTTCACGCGCAGTTCGCTGCGGACGACCGCAAGGACGGTGCGGTCCTGTGCGATGACGAAGGTCACCCGTCTGGTCGGGGCAAGGGCCAGGCCGCGTCGCACGCCGAACCGTTCGCGGACGGTGCCGTCGGGGTCGGACAGCAGGGGCATGCCGAGGCCGTGCCGTCCGGTGAACTCCCGCTGGCGCTCGACCGGGTCCCCGCTGACGCCTACGGGCCGCGCGCCGGCCTCGGCGAACTCCGCGGCGAGATCCCGGAAGTGACAGGCCTGAGCGGTGCACCCGCGGGTCAGCGCGGCCGGGTAGAAGAACAGCACCACCGGTCCGTCGGCGAGCAGCGCGGACAGGGTCCTCGGGGTCCCGGTCTCGTCGGGCAGGGCGAAGTCCTCGACGGTGTCGCCCTCCCGCACCGCGCCGCGCCCGGTCATGCGGCGCGCTCCGCACCCCTGGCGACGCCACGGGCCCACAGGACGAGCGGGACTTGCAGGGGCAGCCGCCCGAAGGCCGCGGCCTGCTGCCGGGCGGGCCGGTGGCGCCGGTCCACCGCCATCTTCACGTTGGCGGGGAAGACGCCGACGAAGAAGGCGGCCGCGGCCAGCGCGGCGGCCTTCCGGGTCCGGGGCGCGGCGAGGCCCGCGGCCAGCGTGAGTTCGGCGACTCCGCTGGCGTACGTCCAGGCGCGGGGGGTGCCGGGCAGGGTGCGCGGGACGATCGCGTCGAACTGCCGGGGAGAGGCGAAGTGGGCGGCACCCGCGGTGGCCAGCAGGCCGGCCAGCAGCAGGGGGGAGCGTTCGGACCGGGACACGGTTCCTCCTTCAAGGACCTGCGCAGATCCGCGGCAGACCTGCGGCGCGATCCTACTGGAGAGTAGCTACGGCGGGGAGAGCGCGCCCGGCCGGTGGAAACAGCGCCCGAACAGGGGAAAGCGGCGCGCAGGGGGCGTGCGGCACGGCCCGGCCGTCGACACCTCAGCCGTGACCCTGCCACTGATCGCCCCCATGCTGGCCACGCCCGGCACCCTGCCGCCCGCCGCGCAGGACGCGCGCTGGGCGTACGAGACGAAACAGGACGGCCAGCGGGCCGTGGCGTACCTGCCGGGCGACGGGTCGGTGCTGCTGCGGGCCAGATCCGGTGAGGACATCACGGCCGCCTACCCCGAACTGGCTCCGCTCGGCCGGGCCCTGGGCGCCACGCCCGCCGTGCTGGACGGGGAGGTGCTGGCGCTGGACGAGGAGGGCCGCGCGAGCTTCCAGCTGCTCCAGGGCCGGATGGGGCTGGCCCACGCCCCCGCCGTGGCCGCGCGCCGGGCGGCGCGGGTCCCCGTCCACCTCGTGCTCTTCGACGTACTGCACCTGGGCCCCGACTCGTTGCTCGCCCTGCCCTATGTCCGGCGCCGGGAGCGGCTGGAGGCGCTGGACCTGCACGGCCCGTACTGGTCCACGCCCGCCGCCGTGGTCGGCCACGGTGCCCGCGCCCTGGCCGCCACCCGGGAGCACGGGCTGGAGGGGCTGGTCTGCAAGCGACTGGACTCGGTGTACGAGCCGGGGGTGCGCTCGCGCGCCTGGATCAAGATCCGCAACATGCGCACCGAGGACGTGCTGGTGGGCGGCTGGCTGCCCGGCAAGGGGCGGCTCACCGGTCTGCCGGGCGCCGTGCTGGTGGGCCAGCGCGGCGGCGGGAGGCTGCGGTACGTGGGCAGCGTGGGCACCGGCTGGAGCGAAGCCGAGCGGACGGAGCTGGCCGGACTGCTCGCCGCGCTGGCCACGGAGGTGTGCCCGTTCGAACCCGTCCCGGCCGCACGGGAGGCGCGCTGGGTCCTGCCCCGGCTGGTCGGCGAGGTGCGCTACAGCGTCCGTACCCGGGCGGGCATGCTGCGCCAGCCGTCCTGGCTGCGGCTGCGCCCCGATCTCGCCCCCGAGGACGCGGCGGCCGACCTGCCGGACGCCACGCGGCCGTGAGGCGCGCGCGGGGCCCGGGTCCTCAGGGCGTACGGAAGGTCTATCGTGTCCCGCATGTCCGTGCCCGAACTGATCCGTATCGTCTCCCGCGACTCGCCCATGGCGCTCGCTCAGGTGGAGCGTGTCCGCGCCGAGTTGGCCGTCCTGCACCCCGGTGTGCGCACCGAGGTGGTGCCGGTGAAGACCACCGGTGACAAGTGGCTGGGCGAGCTGGCGAAGGTCGAGGGCAAGGGGGCGTTCACCAAGGAGGTCGACGCCGCCCTGCTGGCCGGTGCGGCGGACCTCGCGGTGCACTGCCTGAAGGACGTGCCCGCGGACCGGCCGCTGCCGGCCGGCACCACGTTCGCCGCGTTCCTGAAGCGGGACGACATCCGCGACGCCCTCGTGCACCCCGGCGGGCTCACCCTGGACGAGCTGCCGCCCGGCACCAGGATCGGCACGTCGGCGGTGCGCCGGATCGCGCAGCTGGCCGCGTCCCACCCGCACCTGACCTGCGTGCCGTTCCGCGGCAACGCCAACCGGCGGCTGGAGAAGCTGGCGGCCGGTGAGGCGGACGCGCTGCTGCTGGCCGCGTCGGGGCTGGAGCGCATCGGACGGCAGGACGTCGTCAGCGAGGTGCTGTCCGCGGACGCGATGATGCCGCCGATCGGCGCGGGCATCCTCGCCCTGCAGTGCCGCGAGGACGACGACGAGCTGATCGGGGCGGTCAGCGGGCTCGGCGACGGCGACACCCACCGCGCGGCGAGCGCCGAACGCATGTTCCTGCACGTGTTGCAGGGCCACTGCAACAGCCCGATCGCGGGGTACGCGCAGGTGGACCGGAGCGGGGAACTGTCCCTGCGGGCATGTGTGTTCACCCCGGACGGCAAGACCCGGCTGAACGCCCACGAGTGGGCCGGCCGGCTGGACGCCGCGACGCTGGGGACCTCGGTCGCCGTGGCCCTGCTGCGTCAGGGCGCCCGCGACATCATCGACGGCATCCCCCACTGACACGAGGCCGGCGCTCCCCGAGGGCCGGCGCTGACCCAGAGGGCCGGCGCTGACCCAGAGGGCCGGCGCTGACCCAGAGGGCCGGCGCTGCCGCGAGGGTCCGGCGCGCGGAGCGTGCCGGGCCGCCGGGTCAGCCGGCGGCGCCCGGCTCCGCCTGGTCGCGCAGGAAGACGCTGACCTGGTGCGCCAGCCCGCCCTGTCCGCCCGGGCAGCACGCGCCCGCTCCGACGGGCCCCTCGTGCACGTCGACGCCGCCGCTCCACAGGCGGCGGTCGGTCCACTCGTCGTCCACGCGCAGCTGCACCTGGACGTCGACCCGGGTCAGGAACTCCTCGGGGCCGGCCGCGTACAGCACGGCGGTGGCCCGGCGCAGCGGGTGGACGTCGTAGCCCTCGATGAACTGGGAGTTGCGCCAGTCGACGAACGCGCCCTCCCCGTCGGGGCCGATCCGCACGTCGATCTGGCCGTCCTCCAGGTGGATGCCGAAGTGCTCCGTGCCGCGGTTCTCGACGGTGGCCCGGATGCGGAAGTACGTCAGTCCGTCGGCGGCGTCGTCACGTCCTCGGGGCGGCTCGGCCAGCTCCAGTCGGTGGACGCGGACGCGCAGGCCGGCATGCTCGTCGTACTCCTGCCAGTCCCCGACCACGTTCGGCTCGTACACGGTGCACCTCTCGACTACCAAGAGCTGCTTCCTATCTGTGCGCCGAGCGCACTGTCAAATGCACGTAATGCGCCGTGGCCAGGGAATTCCCGCGCTTTGATCGGTGATCAAGCCGTGCGCTGGAGAAATCCCCGGGCGGCCGCTCGCGGCGGCCGCCGCAAGCGTGCCGCACATCACGTCCGGCCGGGGTACCCCGTCACCGGGCCAGCCGGCCGACGAGGGCGGAGGCGGCGGCGACGCCGGCCGCGGCGGCCACCACGAGGACGGTGAAGTCGAGCGCCAGGTGCGAGGGGGTGCCGAGCAGCAGACCGCGCAGGGCGTCGACCTGGTAGCTGAGCGGGTTGACCTTGCTGACGACCTGGAGCCAGCCGGGCATGACGGTCACCGGGTACAGGGCGTTGGAGCCGAAGAACAGCGGCATGGTGATGGCCTGTCCGATGCCCATCAGGCGGTCGCGGTTGAGCACGATGCCGGCGATGGTCATGGACAGGCAGGAGAAGAACGCCGAGCCGAGGACCACGCCGGCCGCGACACCGAGCAGCCGGAGCGGGTTCCAGGTCATCGCCACCCCGAGCAGCGCGGCGATGACGACGACCACGAGGGCCTGGATCAGCGACTTCACCCCGGCGGCGAACGCCTTGCCGGTGACCAGCGCCGAGCGCGGCGTGGGCGTGACCAGCAGCTTGTTGAGGACGCCCGCGTCGCGCTCCCAGATGATCTGGATGCCGTAGAAGATGGCGATGAACATCGCGGACTGGGCGATGATGCCGGGCGCCATGAAGTCCAGGTAGGGCAGGCCGCCGGTCGGGATCGCGTGGATCCGGCTGAAGGTCTGGCCGAAGATCAGCAGCCACAGGGCGGGCTGGACGGCGCGGGTGTACAGCTCGGTGCGGTCGTGGCGCAGTTTCTGGAGCTCCACCGCGCACATGGCCGCGACGCGGGCGGGCAGCAGCCGCCAGCCCGCGCGGGCCCTCGGGGGTCGCACCAGCAGGCCGATGCCGTCCGCGAAAGCGGGGTCAGCCGACCCGGTGGGCGGTGCGGCGGGTGTTTCGGACATCGCGGAAATCTCCTGAGCTGTCGTCGAGGCCGCTGCCGGCCACGTCGCGGAAGACGTCCTCCAGGGTGGGCGGCGCGGCCGCGGCCGGGGCGCCCTCGGCGCGGCGCCGCTCGCCGAGCCCGTGCCGCAGCTCGGCCGGGGTGCCGAGCGCCCGGATCCGGCCGCGGTGCATCAGGCCGACGCGGTGGCAGTACTGGTCGGCCTCGTCCATGTAGTGCGTGGTGACCAGGACCGTCATGCCGGTGGCGGCGCGCACGGCGTTGATGTGCTCCCACACCCCGGTACGGGCGATGGGGTCCAGACCGATGGTCGGCTCGTCGAGGATCAGCAGGCGGGGCGCGCTGACCAGGGCCTGGGCCAGTTCGAGGCGGCGGACCATGCCTCCCGAGTAGGTCTTCGCCAGCCGGTCGGCGGCCTGCGTGAGGTCGACTGCGGCCAGTGCCTGGGCGACCCGTGCGGCGCGTTCACGGCGCGGGACGTCGAAGACGCGGGCGAAGAGGGTGACGTTCTCCCGGCCGGTGAGGGCGGCGTCGGCGGACAGCTGCTGGGGGACGTAGCCGAGCAGCCGGCGTACGGCCATCCGGTCGCGCGCCGGGTCGTGCCCGAAGACGCGGACCATGCCGGCCGGGACCGGCAGCAGGGTGGTGACGCAGCGGATGGCAGTGGTCTTGCCGGCGCCGTTCGGCCCGAGCAGCCCGAAGACCTCTCCCTGCCGCACGGCCAGGTCCAGACCGTCGACGGCCTTCGTCCCGCCGAAGGCGTAGGCGAGGCCGGTGCAGGTGACGGCGTCGGGGGGCGGGCCGGCATCGCGGGCCGGTGCGAGCTCGGGACCCGATCCACAAGCGCGCCCCGGTCCGGTCTCGGGAACCGGTCCGGTCTCCGGACCCCCTCCGGCGGCCTCGGGCACGGGCGGGTCTGTCATGGGCGGGTCTGTCATGGGCGGGTCCGTCATGCGCGGGTCCGTCATGGGCGGTCGGCCTCCTCACGCAGGTTCTCCATCAGGCCGCGCAGGGCCGGGATCGCCGCGCGCAGCGCGTCCCGGTCGCCCTGCTCCAGCCGGTCGAGCTGGTCGCGGACCAGGGCGGCGCGGCGCGTCCGCCAGTCCCTCAGCCGCGCCCCGGCCGCCTCGGTCAGCAGCAGGCGGGCGGCCCGGCGGTCGGCGGGATCCGTCCGCCGGACCAGCTGTCCGTCGCGGACCAGCTGGTTGACCAGCGTGGAGACGGAGTTGCCCGCCAGGTGCAGTTCCTTGGCCGCCTCCGTGACGCCGATACCGGGGCGGGACTCGACCAGGCGCAGCAGCTCGACCTCGGCGCCGCGCAGCCGGGTCACGGTCAGCCCGGCGCGCAGCCGGCGCCGGATCAGCCGCTGGAGCCCGACGAGGGCGTCGGCCAGTTCCTCGGCGTAGGCGTCCGGCTCCGGCGCCGGCTGCCGCTCGGGCGCCGGTGCCGGTTCTGCTTCCACGCTCCGACATTACCTCTGTCACAGAGGTAAGCATCCCCAAGGTTCGGTCAAGGTGAAAGCCGACGGGCACGGAACCGGAGCGGAATTCTTGTTTTCCGGCCCAGCACGCCCCTGGTTGGTTGAATGCGCAGATTTACTCCCGATAGAATTCTCCGGCCGTTCGGCGACGAATGAGAATCGCCCGGTCGCCTACCGTCACCGCATTCAAGGAATTGTTTCGGAATGGCCGGCCCCGGGAATCCGCATTTCAGTGCTTCGGACCGGAGGCACGCCCGTGGGAGCCGGCGCGCCGGGGCCCGACGCATTGCGAGCAAGACGTTGCCCCGCGCCTCCCGTGGTGTCCGTCCATCCAGCACCTGCTGAGGGAGGCGCAGCACATGCGTACCACCGGCAGAACGAAGACCCACCCGCACGACGACGCGCCCGACACCGCGGCGGCGTTCGAACGGCTCGCGGGACTGCCCGAGGGAGCCGAGCGCAAGGCGCTGCGGGACGACCTGGTCCAGGTGTGGCTGCCCATGGCCGAGCGGATCGCGGTCCGGTTCAGGGGACGCGGCGAGGCCCTGGAGGACCTGTACCAGGTGGCGGCGCTCGGCCTGGTCAAGGCCGTCGACCACTACGATCCGGCGCGCGGCTACGCGTTCGAGGCGTACGCGGTACCGACCGTCACCGGCGAGATAAAGCGGCACTTCCGCGACCACATGTGGACGCTGCACGTGCCGCGCCGGGTCCAGGACCTGCGCAACCGGGTGCGGCGGGCGGCCAAGGAACTGGCGCAGACGACGCCGGGCCGGGCACCCACCGTCGAGGAGATCGCCGCGTACACGCACCTGAGCGTGAGCGACGTGCGCACCGGCATGGAGGCGCTGGACTGCTTCGCCGCACTGTCGCTGGAGGCGGAGGTCCCCGGCACGGACGGTTACGCGCTAGGCGACGGCCTCGGTGAGCCCGACCCGCGCTACGACCTCGTGGTGGACCGGGTGGCCGTGCGGCCCTGCCTGGAGGCGCTGCCCGAACGCGAGCGCATGATCCTCTACCTGCGGTTCTTCGGGGGCATGACACAGAGCCGGATCGCCCAGCAGCTCGGCATCTCGCAGATGCACGTCTCGCGGCTGCTGAGCGGGTGCTTCGCCCAGTTGCGTGAGGAGCTGCTCGCCGAGACCGGCTGACCGGCCTGCCGGGGACCCACCGGTGCCGTTTCGGCGGTACGCGGAGGGTACTCGGCAGGCGCCCTTGGGGGTTCCGGTCGGACACTGGTGACAGACCGGTGGCCACCGGTCGACGAGACCAGGACGTGCCATGAACCACGACACGACATCCGCCCGACCCATGACCGGCCCCGTCTCCACGCAGACGGTGTGCGGCGCGCCCTGCTGGGTCAGCCTGACCAGCCGCGACCTGGAGGCCACGGAGGACTTCTACCGGGCCGTGCTCGGCTGGGAATGGCGTTCGGCCAAGCTCGGCGACCGCTTCCGCATCGCGCTCGCCGACGGCGCGCCGGTCGCGGGGATCGCGGCGGTGGCGGCCATGTGGCAGATGGCCGTGGCCTGGACCCCGTACTTCGCGGTGCCCAGCGCCGACCGGGCCGTCTCCCGGGTGCAGGAGCGCGGCGGCACGTCGGCGGTCGGCCCGATCTCCCTGCCGCCCGGCCGGGCGGCGCTGCTCGCCGACCGGGACGGGGCGACCTTCGGGATCTGGGAGGGCGAGCTGTTCACCGACTGGGAGACGTGGCGCAAGGCCGCGCCCGCCTTCATCCGGCTGCACACGCGCGACGCGTTCGACGCGGCGATCTTCTACGGCGAGGTCCTGGACTGGGCCTCGGAGCGGCCCGGCTGCTGCGAGGTCCGCTACGAGGGGAACGAGGTCGTCCTGCGCAGCCACGGGGAGGTCGTCGCCCGGATCGAGTCGGGAGCCCTGGAGGCGGCGCCCGACCCCACCATCCGGCCGCACTGGCAGATCCACTTCCGGGTCGCCGACGTCGCCGCGTGTGCCCGGACCGCGGAGAGTCACGGCGGCAGTGTCCTGCGCGAGGGCGCCGAGGAGGCCGTGCTGCGCGACCCGGACGGCGCGCAGTTCACGGTGACGTCCCGCAGGGAAGCCTGACCGCCGCCCCCGGTCGCACACCGCGGCCCCGCCCCTCTCTGCGACGGATCGAGGCGAGGGGCGGGGCCGCGGTGTGCGGGTGGGTCAGCGGGCCGTCCTCGGGGGCCGGGAGAGCAGGACCAGGCTGCGCGGCTGCACGCTGAGGTCGCCGGAGGCCTTGTGCTCGGCCTCGTCCGGCGGGCCCTGGGGCTCGGCGGTGTCGATGAGGGTGGTCCAGCGCTCGCCGTAGGCGCCGCCGGGCAGGCGGAAGTCGACCGGTTCCCAGTAGCCGTTGAGCAGCAGCAGGAACGAGTCGTCGACCACGGGCCGGCCCTGCGGGTCGGGCTCGGCGATGGCGTCGCCGTTGAGGAAGACCATGACGGAGTGCGCGTCGGAGCGCTGCCAGTCCTCCTCGGCCATCTCCCGGCCGTCCGGCAGCATCCACACCAGGTCGGGCAGCGGCTGGTCGTCACGGGTGGCCGTCTCGCCCTGGAAGAAACGGCGCCGGCGCAGCACGGGGTGGGCGGTGCGCAGGCCGATGACGTACCGGGTGAAGTCCGCCAGCTCCCGCTGCTCGCGGGTCAGCCGCCAGTCGATCCAGGAGACCTCGTTGTCCTGGCAGTAGGCGTTGTTGTTGCCGACCTGGGTGCGGCCGAGTTCGTCACCGTGGCAGAGCATGGGGATGCCCTGGGAGAGCAGCAGGGTGGCGATGAAGTTGCGTTGCTGACGCGCCCGCAGTTCCAGGACCGCCGGGTCGTCGGTGTCGCCCTCGGCCCCGCAGTTCCAGGACCGGTTGGTGTTCTCGCCGTCCCGGTTGCCCTCGCCGTTGGCCTCGTTGTGCTTGTCGTTGTACGACACCAGGTCGCGCAGCGTGAAACCGTCGTGCGCGGTCACGAAGTTGACGCTCGCGCGCGGGCGGCGCCTGTTGTGCGCGTACAGGTCCGAGGAGCCGGTCAGCCGGGACGCGAAGTCGCCGAGCGTGTGCTCCTCGCCGCGCCAGAAGTCCCGTACGGCGTCCCGGTACAGTCCGTTCCACTCCGACCAAAGCGGCGGGAAGTTGCCCACCTGGTAACCGCCCTCGCCGACGTCCCAGGGCTCCGCGATCAGCTTGACCCTGCTGATCACCGGGTCCTGCTGGATCAGGTCGAAGAACGCGGAGAGCCGGTCCACCTCGTGGAACTGCCGTGCCAGGGTGGCCGCGAGGTCGAAGCGGAAGCCGTCGACGCGCATCTCGGTGACCCAGTACCGCAGCGAGTCCATGATCAGCTGGAGTACGTAGGGGTGGCGCATCAGCAGGCTGTTGCCGGTGCCCGTGGTGTCGTAGTAGTGCGCCCAGTCGCCGTCGACCAGGCGGTAGTACGAGGAGTTGTCGATGCCCCGGAAGGACAGCGTCGGGCCCTTCTGGTTGCCCTCGGCGGTGTGGTTGTAGACCACGTCGAGGATCACTTCGAGGCCGGCCGCGTGCAGCGCCTTGACCATCGCCTTGAACTCGGCGACCTGCTGGCCGCGGGTGCCGTGGGCGGCGTAGTCGTTGTGCGGCGCGAAGAAGCCGATCGTGTTGTAGCCCCAGTAGTTGGACAGGCCGCGGCCCTGGAGCACGCCGTCGTGGACGAACTGGTGGACCGGCATCAGTTCGACGGCCGTCACACCCAGCGAGGTCAGGTGCTCGACGATCGCGGGGTGCGCCAGCCCGGCGTACGTGCCGCGCAGTTCCGGCGGGACGTCGGGGTGGGTGCGGGTCAGGCCGCGCACGTGGGCCTCGTAGATCACCGTGTCGGCGTAGGCCCGCCGGGGCGGGCGGTCCCCGCCCCAGTCGAAGGCCGGGTCGGTGACCACGCCGAGCAGGGTGTGCCCGGCGCTGTCGGCCGGGTCGGGGCCGTGCGGGGCGCGCTCGTAGAGCGAGGGGTGCTCGTCCATCCGCCCGTCCACCGCCCTGGCGTAGGGGTCCAGGAGCAGCTTCCTGGGGTTGCAGCGGTGGCCGGCGGCCGGGTGCCAGGGGCCGTGCACCCGGTAGCCGTAGCGCTGGCCCGGTCCGACACCGGGCAGGTACCCGTGCCACACGAACCCGTCGGCCTCGGTCAGCGGCACCCGGCGGTGGGCGCCGGCGTCGTCGACGAGGACGAGTTCGACGTGGTCGGCGACCTCGCTGAACAGGGCGAAGTTGGTGCCCTCTCCGTCGTACGCGGCCCCCAGTGGGTAGGGGTACCCGCTCCACACGGGCACCCCTTTTCCGCTCTTTGCGCGGCTCGTGCGCCGGGTCACCGGGCCCCCTCCAGAACGCCCTCGGGCCGGCTGAGCGGCGAGGCGAGCGCGGCGACCGGCAGCGCACGGGGCGGCTTCAGGCCCTCGCGCAGGGTCGGGGCCGGGGCCTTCGCGACCAGCGGGACACGTACCCCGGCGCGGGCCCGCTGCGAGAACCAGATGATCTTGCTGCCGGTCTCGGCGGCGCAGCAGCCCCAGCCGTCGCTCGTCGCCGCGATGCGGGCCAGGCAGCTGCGCAGGTCCTGGTCGGGGCGCAGGTCGTGGTTGTTCTCCCCGACCGCGGTGATGAGGTGCTGGCCGGTCCACCACATCTCGATGGACGTGTGCTTGTCCCGTGCGTGCTCGTCGATGGCTTTCAGCAGCATCTCGGCGCCGCCGCACACGGGGTCGACGAGGTCCTCCAGGTCCCAGAACCGGAGGTGAGCGGCCAGGATGCGCCTGACCTGTCCGACCCGTTCGGGGCTGACTTCCACGTCGAGGTGGTAGTAGCAGGGCACTGCTGTCTTCATCGTCGTTCGCTCCTCACCGGCGAGGCCCGCGCTCCTTTTCCGCCCTTGCGGGCCGGATCCCCGAGCACGAAGCGTGAGCATGTTTTGCCTCTGAGTCAGATCCACACTGCGGGCACTACGCCATTCGTGCAACACGAGCGGGTGGTGCACGGACGGCGCACGGGCGGCGATCCGGAAGAGTGAGCTGGTTGAAGATCCAACAGGACGGTATGTCGTTGAACGTGCACCATGAGTGAAAGTCTCGAGCGCCGTGAACGGGACCGCGTGCCTTCGCGTGCGCGGTCACCGCCCCGATCGTCGGGGAAACGTGCCCATCGAGCGCTCCCGAAAGGTGGAACGGCGCCATGCTGCTACCTGCCAAAGCCGAAGTCGCCCGGCATCTGCGGCACTACCGGTCGTGGGAACGCGCGATGCTCGCGTCTCCCGACGACCGCCGGGTGCGCGCCACCTTCGAGGACGCGGGCTACACGCTGTGCGTGCTGATGGGCAAGCGCTGCGCGCGGGAGGCGGCGGACGCCGCGGAGCGCTACCTGCGGACCACTCTCGTCACCTATCTGCGGGAGCAGGGCGCCGGCCGGCCGCACGTGGGCGTCGTCGCCCGGCGGGGCCGGCGCGGGGCCGGGGAGCGGCGCCGGGCCGAGGACCGGCTGACGGCGAAGGACCGGCGCTCCCCCGCCGGGACGTAGGGCTCACGCCCTCCCCCGCGCCGTCCCGCGAGGCGACACCGTTCCGAGAGCCCCCATGGGGGGCACCGCTGCGGGAAGCGTTCCGCGAGGCGGCGCCGCTTCGAGAAGCATCGAGCAGTACCTGGTTCCCGGCCGGGCGTCAGCCCGGCCTCAAGCACGGTGGAGGTGACACCCATGAGTTCGACCCCGAGTCATACCCGGGCCATCGGCCGCATCCCCGTGCGGGACGTGCGCCCGGCCGTGGAGAGCGGCAGGCGACCGGCCAAGGCGGTGGTGGGCGAGACGTTCCAGGTCACCGCCACCGTGTTCCGCGAGGGCCATGACGCGGTCGCGGCGAACGTGGTCCTGCGCGACCCGCAGGGGCGGCCGGGCCCGTGGACGCCGATGCGCGAGCTGGCGCCCGGCACCGACCGCTGGGGCGCCGAGGTCACGCCGGGCGCGACCGGACGCTGGGCCTACCACGTGGAGGCCTGGAGCGATCCCGTCGCCACCTGGCGCCACACGGCCCACATCAAGGTTCCGGCCGGGATCGACGCCGGGCTGGTGCTGGAGGAGGGCGCGGACCTGCACGCGCGGGCGGCGGCCGGGGTGCCCGAGGGGCCCGAGCGGGACACCGTGCTGGCCGCCGTCCGGGTGATGAACGACGACGCGCTGCCGGTGATGACCCGGTGGGCGGCGGCGTTGACGCCGGAGGTGGACGCGGTCCTGGCCCGCCACCCCCTGCGCGAGCTGGTCACCGCCTCGGACCCGCTGCCCCTCCAGGTCGAACGCGAGCGCGCCCTCTACGGCGCCTGGTACGAGTTCTTCCCCCGCTCCGAGGGCACCGCGGAAGAACCCCACGGCACCCTGCGCACCGCCGAACGCCGCCTGCCCGCCATCGCCGCCATGGGCTTCGACGTCGTCTACCTCCCCCCGATCCACCCCATCGGCACCACCCACCGCAAAGGCCGCAACAACACCCTCACCGCCACCCCCGACGACGTCGGCGTCCCCTGGGCCATCGGCTCACCCGAGGGCGGCCACGACGCCCTCCACCCCCGCCTGGGCACCCTCGACGACTTCGACCACTTCGTACACCGCGCCCGCGACCTCGGCCTGGAGACCGCCCTCGACTTCGCCCTCCAGTGCTCCCCCGACCACCCCTGGGTCGGCAAACACCCCCAGTGGTTCCACCACCGCCCCGACGGCACCATCGCCCACGCCGAGAACCCGCCCAAGAAGTACCAGGACATCTACCCCGTCGCCTTCGACGCCGACATGGACGGCATCGTCACCGAGACGGTCCGCATCCTGCGCCACTGGATGGACCACGGGGTACGCATCTTCCGCGTCGACAACCCCCACACCAAACCCGTCGTCTTCTGGGAACGCGTCATCGGCGAGATCAACACCACCGACCCCGACGTCGTCTTCCTCGCCGAGGCCTTCACCCGCCCCGCGATGATGCACACCCTCGCCCAGATCGGCTTCCAGCAGTCCTACACCTACTTCACCTGGCGCAACACCAAGCAGGAACTCACCGACTACCTCACCGAACTGACCGGGGAAGCCGCCGCCTACATGCGGCCCAACCTGTTCACCAACACCCCCGACATCCTCCACGCCTACCTCCAGCACGGCGGCCGCCCCGCCTTCGAGGTCCGCGCCGTCCTCGCCGCCACCCTCTCCCCCTCCTGGGGCATCTACAGCGGCTACGAACTCTGCGAGAACACCCCCCTCGAAGAAGGCGGCGAGGAATACCTCGACTCCGAGAAGTACCAGCTCAAACCCCGCGACTGGGCAGCCGCCGAACGCGAGGGCCGCACCATCGCCCCCCTCATCACCCGCCTCAACGACATCCGCCGCCGCCACCGGGCGCTCCACCACCTGCGCAACCTGCGCTTCCACGCGACCGACAACGACACCGTGCTCGCCTACAGCAAGAGCACGGATGAGGACACGGTCGTCGTGGTCGCCAATCTCGACCCGCACCACACCCAGGAGGCCACGGTCTCGTTGGACATGCGGCACCTCGGCCTGGACCCGCACGCGTCCACGTCCGTGCTCGACGAACTGACGGGTGAGACCTACCACTGGGGCAGGACCAACTACGTGCGACTCGACCCCGGACACCGTCCCGCGCACGTGCTCCATGTCCAGCGACCGTCCACCCCGCCGCAGATCGGAGGGCCTCCCGCGCCATGACAGTCAACGAGCCCGTCCCCGACATCTTCGAGGACGCCCCGGCCAGGGACCGCGACCCGGAGTGGTTCAAACGTGCCGTCTTCTACGAGGTCCTGGTCCGCTCCTTCCAGGACAGCAACGGTGACGGCATCGGCGACCTGA
>NZ_JBHJUW010000078.1:0-39124 GCF_042268205.1 Streptomyces sp. NPDC056160 | reverse complement strand
ACACGTCTCCTCTCCTGCGGACTCTGCGTGCGATGTGACTTCACGTCGCACCGGGCGTGCCTTCCCGACCCGCGCTGCGAACGCGGGCCTACTCGGAGACCTTCAAGGGATCATCGGGAAGGTACGCCCTCCGCGTTCCTCCCGGCACCGATCCACAGGTTCCGAGCATTGCTCGCCGGGTGCGGGCACTTGAAGCGGATGACCTGGTGCAGGCCACCATCGACCCCGCACACGCGCGACGGCGCCTGGTCACACTTACCGATGCCGGCCGCGAAGCCCTCCACACCGCCGGAAAGCCTCTCTACGACGAGTTCCGCGCCAAGCTCGTCGCGGCCGCCATCCCCTACGACCATTACCTCGACGACAGTCTTCGACTGGCCGAGCTCCTCCTCGAATCCACCTGAGATGCGGCGTGCGGCTCCGAAAAGATTGTTGCCTGCCGCGTTACCAGCGCATGCCGAGCGCGGTCTGTACCGCGTGGTGCTCATCGGACAGTTTGTCGGCCGACCATGCCAGCTTGATTTCTGTCCCGTCGGGCAGTGCCTCTACGTGCTTGCGGGGCAGCCGCAGGTGTGAGGTTGATCCCTGGGAGCGGACACCGGATTTCATACGGCGAGTGACAGCGTACGTGGCGTGATCAGTTGCTGTTCGAACTCGGTTGGTGTGAGGCAGCCGAGTGCGGAGTGTCGGCGGCGTCGGTTGTAGTACGACAGCCGGCAAAACAGCTCGAGCCGCGTCTGTGCCTGCGCACCTCGCTGGTCACCGATGCGATAGCGATGGCCGTGGCCGCCCGGGGCGGCGGGGTCCGCGGCGTCGTTTTCCACACCGACAGGGGCGCCCACATGTGGTCGGCGATCGACCAGCCCACCACCTTCCTCGAACAGATGCCGATCACCGTGGCGAGGTAGAGCCACGTCGTGCCGACGGCTATGTACGTGATGTCGCCGCACCACCTGGTGTTCAGCGTGTCCGCGGTGAAGTCGCGCATCACACCACGCCCGGCACGGGGGCGCGGTCCTGTCCGCGACCGTCGTCCGCTTCTTCTTCCGCAGGTGCCGGCCGACGATGTGGTTGAGCCGCATCAGCCGGTGACGCGCTTGCGGTTGATCCTCCATCCCCTCGCACGCAGCTCGGCATGGACGCGCGGGGCGCCGTAGGCGCCCTGGTGTGCGGCGTGGACGGCACGGATCTCGCTCACGGGCCGCTTCTCCTCGGCCTGCCGTTCGGCACGGGCCTGCTCGGTGGCCAGGTGCCGGTAGGAGCCGGCGTAGGACGCCCCGAGCGTCCGGCAGATCCGCTGCACGCCGAAGTCGGCGCGGTTGGCGGAGACGAAGTCCCAGCGGCGGGGGCTCACTTCACCTCCCGGGCATCTTCGGGCCCCGCACGCAGACCCCCTACCAGGTCTCCGTGTGCGGACCGGCCGGTTCCGTCTCCGCCCCCGGCGGCTTCGTGCTGGCCGTCACCGGCGGACTGGACGTCCTGCGCGCAGCCGACACGCTGATCGTGCCGGGATTCGGTCCGGGTTTCGCGCCGCAGCCGGGGCTGTTGCCGCCGGCGGTGCTCGACGCGCTGGCCACGGCCCGCGACCGGGGCCGACGCGTGGTGTCCATCTGTACCGGTGCATTCGCACTGGCCGCGGCCGGCCTGCTCGACGATCTGCACGCCACCACACACTGGCAGCACACGGACGAACTCGAACGCCAATACCCCGCCGTGTACGTGGACCGTGACGTGCTCTACGTCGACGAGGGCAACATCCTCACCTCGGCCGGTGTGTGCTGCGGCATCGACCTGTGCCTGCACATCGTCCGCCGCGACCTGGGTGCCGTAGTGGCCAACCAGATCGCCCGGAACATCGTCGCCGCCCCCCACCGCGAGGGCGGGCAGACTCAGTACGTACCTGCCCCCGTCCGACAACCGGCGACACCTCGCTTGCCGACACCCGAGCCTGGGCTCTCGAACGTCTCGCACAGCCGCTCGCCGTGACCCAACTGGCCCGCCCGCCGGCATCTCCGAACGCTCCTTCCTGCGTCGGTTAGCCGAAGAGACGGGCACGACGCCCCTGCAGTGGCTGGTGAGCGCCCGGCTCGGCCTGGCACGCGAACTGCTGGAGACCACCGACCAGCCGATCGACCTGGTGGCGCGCGACTGCGGCCTGGGCTCGGCCGCCAACCTGCGACTGCATTTCCGGCGCGCCCTCAACACCACGCCGACCGCCTACCGGCGTGCCTTCAATCGCCGCGTCCCGGACCCAGAGACATGATGTCCGTTCCGAACGCGCGAGATGATACCTGGAACCACCTGACACGACCCGCTAGTACTCCAGTGCGACTTCACGGTCTATCCGGTCGCAGGGGCGGCGAGTCGTTGCTGGTAGTGGCTGCGCCGGGCTGTGGCCTGGTGGTTTCTGCGCCAGTTTGGCCACTGCGGCAGCCTGCGCGGAGATGTGTTCGGTGGGCTCAGCAGGGTGCCCGAGCCGGTGGCGGATCTCGGGAACGGTCAGGTCGATGGAGCCGTGGCTGCGGTCGGGCCGGTTCGGCTGTGCGGTCCTGGCCGGTGTCGCGTCGGCAGCGAGGGCGGCCAGGAATGCCAGGGCGAGCATGGCCAGGTGATGAGCCGATGCCAGGCGGTCCAGCGGCGGACCTGGTAGTGGTTCAGTCCGACATGGTCTTTCGCGGCCTGGAAGCACTCCTCGATGCACCACCTGGTCCCGGCCACCCCGACCGGCTCGGACAGCGGCATCCGTTTTGTGGACCAGCACAGGTAGAAGGCGAGTTCGCCGCTGCGCGGGTTGTGGCGGGACCAGCAGGTGCCGGTGACCGTCGGCGCCGATCTCGATCCAGGCCCAGTCGTAGTAGCCCGGCCCCTTCGCTCCGGCTCCTGCGCTCTGCCGGCGCCAGGCCGAGGCGGGAACGCGGTCGGCGACGCATCCGCCCGGGCAGCGGTCGCCCCTGGTTGTTCCGCACTCGGGCGCTGCAGACGACGGCCAGGGCGTAACCGGTCCGGCGGGACTCCAACAGTGCGCGCAGACCGGGGCCTTGGCCGTATGCTTCGTCGTCGGTCACCCAGGATGCGCGGATACCGGCGTCCGGTGCGGCCGCGATCATCTGCCCGGACAGCGTGGGCTTGGTGGCGAACTCCACCTGGTCGGGCACCCCGGCACGGCTCCGGCGCTCAAGGTCCCGGGACCAGGACGGGTCCGACAGGTAGAGCCGGTGGTCGATCAACGCCCGTCCCCTGCTGGAGGCGCAGGCAGGGAAGAAACCGACCTGACTGTTCTCGATCCGCCCGCGGTGCCGGTGTACTGCCGCTGCAGCCCGCCGAGGTGGCGCCCTTTCCGATCAGCAGGACGAACCGCATCGCCGCGGCCCCGCGCCGGGGTGGGGGCTGCCATGTTTCCCTCCACAACAATGACTGGGCGAATCCGGCACGAACGACGAGTCGCAGGTCTCGATGCCTCGGCATCGGGGCTTCAAAGATGTCTCAACCGGACAATCCTGGCGGAGCGGCGCTCCTGCGCGTAAGGCCGGTGCAACCTGTTCGTGATCCGTAACCCCCTGTTGCGCTACGCGCGTTGACCATAGGCTCCGCACAACCTGAACAGCCTCGTACTCACACAGGGGAGCCCATGACCCATCCGATTTGGCCGAGACGTCCCGCACACCGGATACTCGGAGCCGTCGCTGCTCTGGCCACGGCCGGTGCGCTGACCGCGGCTGCCGCGCCCGCGAACGGAGCCCCGACCGTCCAGAGCCACGGGCACAGCGGGCGTACGGTCGATGTCCAACTGCTGTCGTTCAATGACTTCCACGGGAACCTGGAACCGCCGGCCGGTTCCTCCGGGCAGGTCAGCGAGACAGAGCCGGACGGCACGACAAAGAAGATCGACGCGGGCGGCATCGAGTATCTGGCCAGCTCACTGCGTACGGCGCGGAAAGGGCATCCGTACAGTGTCACGGCCGCGGCCGGTGACCTGATCGGTGCGAGCCCCCTTCTCTCGGGCCTGTTCCACGACGAGCCCACCGTCGAGGCGATGAACAAACTCGACCTGGACGTGACGAGCGTCGGCAACCACGAGTTCGACGAGGGTGCGACCGAACTCGGCCGCATGCAGAACGGCGGCTGCCACCCCAAGGACGGCTGCTACGAGCCCGGTCGGACCTTCAAGGGCGCCGACTATCCCTATCTCGCCGCCAATGTGACGGACGAGAAGACCGGCAAGCCGATCCTCAAGCCGTACTGGGTGTGGAAGCACAACGGCGTGAAGATCGGATTCATCGGCGTGACGCTGGAGGGCACGCCGGACGTCGTCACCGCGGAGGGCGTCAAGGGGCTGAAGTTCCACGACGAGGTCGCAACGGTCAACAAGTACGCCGACATCCTCGACAGGCAGGGCGTCAAGTCGATCGTCGCGCTCATCCACGAGGGAGGCCAGCCCGCCTCCGCCTCGTACAACTACGACTGCGACTCCCCGGGCGCGGGCGACGGCATCTCCGGTCCGATCGTCGACATCGCCCAGCACATCACCCCCAAGGTCGACGCTCTGGTCACGGGCCACACGCACCAGGCGTACGTGTGTACGATCCCCGACCCCTCGGGCCGACCGCGCATGGTCACCTCGGCGTCCTCGTACGGCAAGCTGTACACCGACACCACGCTGGCCTATGACCGCCGTACGCAGGACATCGTCCGTACCACCGTGAAGTCCGCGAACCACGTGGTGAGCCGTACGCAGCCGAAGGCCGCGGACATGACGGCGCTCATCTCCCGCTGGAACAAGCTGGCCGCGCCGGTGGCCAACAAGCCCGTCGGCTATATCTCGGGTGACATCAACGGACGCGGGGCGACCACCCCCGAATCCCCGCTCGGCGACCTGACCGCGGACGCGCAGCTCGCACACGCGAAGTCGCTCGACCCCAGGGCCGTTCTGGCGCTGATGAACCCCGGCGGCATCCGCTCCGACCTGGTCTACAAAGCGAGCGGAAGCGAGGGCGACGGCGTCGTGACGTACGGCGAGGCGTTCACGGTGCAGCCGTTCAGCAACACGGTGAACCTGGTCGACCTCACGGGCGCGCAGTTGGTCACCGCGCTGCAACAGCAGGTCAGCGGCCCGAACGAAGCCTCACCGAAGATTCTGCAGGTCTCGCAGGGGCTCACATACACCCTGGACCTCACCAAGTCGGGTGCAGCTCGCGTCGTCAC
Organism: Streptomyces sp. NPDC056160; assembly: GCF_042268205.1. Taxonomy (NCBI): domain Bacteria; kingdom Bacillati; phylum Actinomycetota; class Actinomycetes; order Kitasatosporales; family Streptomycetaceae; genus Streptomyces; species Streptomyces sp. NPDC056160. Next base: position 33,922 of record NZ_JBHJUW010000078.1, on the reverse strand, counting down.
CGACTCCGTCCGGCTGAACGGGACGGTGATCGACCCGGCCGCCACGTACAGGGTGGCCATGAACTCCTTCCTCGCGGGCGGCGGCGACGGCTTCACCGAGCTCGGCAAGGGCACGAGTCCGCTGGTCGGCGCTGACGACCTCAAGGCGTTCAACGACTACTTGACGGCGAATTCCTCCGCGACGACGCCCATCAAGCCGTCGGCCGCCGATCGGATCACGGTCCTGCGGTAGCGACGGCAGCCGAATGGAAACGGGCGGCCAGTGGCGTCCGTCAGGGGATGCGCCCTTCTTGCAGGCGCATCCCCTGCGTCCGTGCTGTGCCATGGTCATGGCGGCCCACGGTGTCAGCAGGTGCTGTCCAGGGGAGTGGCCCCGGTGGCCGGCGCCGGCGCCGGCTTCCCCCTGCGCAGCTTCGCGAAGAGAGGGGTGGCGGATCGTCCGGGGATCCTGCTGATCAGGTAGGCGACGGGCAGGGCAAGGCTGAACGGGTGGTGACGTCGTGCGGGTAGTGGCCGCCCACGTACACGCGGCGGAACAGGGTCTCGTGATTCATGCCGAGCTCGGCGGCGATGCGTACGACGGGCCGGACGGACGCACGGGCCAGCGCAACAGTGTCGGCCCGGAGCTCCGCCTCCGGGGCGGTCATGCACACCGCTCACGGAGCCCAGTACACCAGCCGGGCCTGCGCCGATGTCTGCCGCCGGGCCGGCGTCCGCCAGTCCATGAGCGCTATCGGCAGCTCGGCGGACAACGCGCTCGCTGAGTCCTTCAACGCGACGTTCAAACGCGAGATTCTTCAGGGCCGAAAGCACTGGTCCAGCGAACGCGAGGCCCGTATCGACGCGTTCCGCCGGCTCAACCGCTACAACACCCGACGCCGTCATTCCCACCTCGGACAACGGAGTCCCATCGCCTACGAGAGAGCACTCGACACAACATCAACTACCCTGGCCCAAGCCGCATAGCCCGTGTCCGAGATTCCGCGTCAAGGCCCCCCACCGCCCGGATGCGGTCGAGGCACTTTCTTCGGCTGACTACCCTGCGGGTGCACCAGTCAGCAGACAACCGTCTTACGGTAGTGCTGGGTGCTTGGAGACCAGGACTCGTGGACGACACTGTGGTTGGGCATTTTGTGGCAGCGGCCGGTGCCTCCCAACAGGCCTCCTGTGACGACCGCGACGTACATGGTCTTGCCGCAGTAGTTGCTGAGCCTGACGTAGGCGAGCGTTTTGTGTACGTGGCGGTGGATGCAGGCCGGCGCGGTACCGCCTGCTGCAGTAATCGCGGGTTTCGGTGCGGCAGCGGTGGCGGCGGGTGCCGTGATGCCGAGGGTGGTCAATCCTACGAGCGCTGTGGTGGCTGCGAGCGCACTGATCCGCTTGCGGGTGCTCATGTTCCGACTCCTCCGTTGCTGCCGGCTGCGGCCATCCGATGCAGGCATTTCGTTCTCTCTTCCTCAACGTGCTGAGCGAGCCACGGGGCGAGCCTCGGGCCGAGCCTCGGGCGAAAGGTCCTTGAGTGGCCCTGCTGCGTTCACGTCATCGACTCCAGCGGCCCGTGGATTGAATGGGCAGCCGGTTTCGCCACTCGGATCAATGGCCGCACTGCAGGCCACCGCCACTGGCCAAAGAAGGTGCCTGTGGTTTGCCTTCCGCCACGCACCTGCCTAGCGTGGCGGCTCGTCGTGCCGTGTCCACGGGGGACCGGGGGACAGTTGGGGGTGCTGACGATGGCGGGGCGTAGGGAAAGCCCACTTGACCCTAATGCTGGGCCAGTTGCGCGCTTCGCGTTCGAGTTGCGCAAGCTCCGCGCGCAGGCCGGCAGTCCGACATACCGGTCGATGGCGCAGTGCACCAGTCAGGGGGCAAGCACGCTGTCGCAGGCAGCTGGGGGAGAGCGGTTGCCGACCCTGCCGATCGTCCTCGCCTATGTCCAGGCTTGTGGCGGCGACCCGGAAGAGTGGGAGGAGCGGTGGCGGGAGGCAGCCGCAGAGGAGGCTGCTCGGCCTCGCCTCCCAGACGAAGGCGCGAAGCCTCCCTACCGGGGGCTAGCCCGCTTCGAGGTCGGCGACGCCGACCTGTTCTTCGGCCGGGACAAGCTCATCGACCGCCTGCTCGAACTGACCCGTTCCCGCCGGTTCACCGCTGTGTTCGGTCCGTCGGGCAGTGGCAAATCCTCCCTGCTGCGCGCCGGCCTCATCCCGCGCCTGCGCGGCCCGCAGGCGACCGGTCCGCGGCCGGCCGCCGTACGCGTCCTCACTCCCGGGGAGCATCCCCTGCGCGTCCACGGGCAACGGCTGCTACCCAAGGACGCCGACGGGGACACGTGGCTGATCGTCGACCAGTTCGAAGAGCTCTACACCCTCTGCGCCATCCCGGCCGAACGCGACCAGTTCATCGACCGATTACTGGCGGCAACCGATGTCGCGAGTCATCTGCGCGTCGTCATCGCCATGAGGGCCGACTTCCTCGGCCGCTGCGCCGAACACCCCGCCCTGACCGCCGCGTTACAGGATGGGACCGTGCTGGTCGGTCCCATGAGCCGCGACGAGTTGCGCGAGGCCATCACCAAACCCGCCCAGTCCGCGGGGATGATCGTGGAACGTGCCCTGACCGCCCGCATCCTCGACGAGGTCGAAGGCGAACCCGGCGCCCTGCCCCTGATGTCCCACGCCCTGCTGGAAACCTGGCGCCGCCGCAAAGGCCGCGCGCTGACCGAGGCCGCCTACGAAGCGGCGGGCGGAGTGCACGGCGCTATTGCCCGCACCGCGGAGCGCACCTACTGCGACTTCACCCCCGAACGCGCCGCGTTCGCCCGCCGTATCCTGCTCAGACTGATCAACCCGGTCGAGGGGGATCATGACACCCGCCGTCCCATTCACCGGTCCGAACTGGACACTGCCGTTGCCTGCGAGGACCTCGCCGTCGTCCTGGAGCGGCTGGCCGGCGCCCGGCTGATCACCTTGGAGCAGGACACCGTCGATCTCGCGCATGAGGCGTTGATCACCGCTTGGCCGCGCCTGCATACCTGGGTCGAGGAGAGCCGCGAGCGGCTGCGCACCCACCGGCGGCTGGCGGAGGCCGCCCGGACCTGGGACGAGCTGAAGCGCGACTCGGGAGCGCTGTACCGAGGGAGCCGACTGGCGCTCCTGCGCGACTGGGCTTCCCGCGATGGCAGTCGCGATGAACTCAATGCGGTGGAGCGCGCATTCCTCGACGCGAGCGTCAGCCAGGAGGACGGCGAGCGGGCCGCAGCCGTGCGGCGCAATCGCCGTCTGCGACTTCTCGCCGCTGGTCTTGCGTTGCTGCTGCTCGTGGTGACGGGCGTCAGTGTGGTCGCCCTGCAACAGCGCAGAGAGGCCGTGCGGGCCCAGCAGGCCGCTGTCTCGAGGCAGTTGGCGGCAGAGGCGCTCGGCCTTGTCGATACCCGTCCGGTCACCGCCATGCTGCTGAGCATGGAGGCCTACCGCGCTGCGCCGACGTTCGAGGCGCGCAGCGCCATGCTGACCGTCTCGATCCATCAGTACTACCGAACCGAGCTGTCTGGTCATGATGACGCCGTCTCCGAGGCCGCCTTCAGTCCTGACGGAACGCTCGCCACCGTGAGCCGCGACCGTACGGTGGTCCTGTGGGATGTGAGCGCACGGCGGAAGCTGGCGACTCTGACCGGACACCGCACCTGGCTGCGGGCGGTGGCTTTCAGTCCTGACGGGCGCACGCTGGCGACGGGAGGCAACGACGGAAAGCTGGTGCTCTGGAATGTCGCGGCGCGCAAGCCGTCGGCGGTTCTGCCCGGCCACGCGGGGCAGATCAAGGGCATCGCCTTCAGCCCGGACGGCCGGACCGTGGCCACCGCCGGCGCGGATCACACGGTGAAACTCTGGGACATTGGCCGCCGGACCCTGCGGCGCACCATATCCGGCCACCACGACATCGTCTGGGCGGTGGCGTTCAGCCCCGACGGGCGCACGCTGGCCACTGCCAGCGCGGATCACACGGCGAAACTCTGGGAGGCAGCGACCGGACGGCGGATCGCCACGCTCACCGGCCACACCCGGTCCGTCGATGACGTCCGCTTCAGTCCGGACGGCCGTACCCTGGCCACGGCCGGTGAGGACTGGACAGCGAGGTTGTGGGACGTCCGGCGCCACACCAGCGTGGCTACGCTGTCCGGTCACAGTGGGGAAGTCCGAGCCGTCGCCTTCAGCAGCGACGGGAGCACCCTCGCCACGGGGGGAAACGACAGGTCGGTCATGCTGTGGGATGTCCGGAGCGGCACCCACCTGACCACGCTGGCCGGGCAGAACACCAACATCTATACGCTCGCCTTCAGCCCGCGCGGCTCGTTTCTCGTTTCGGCCGGCGAGGACGGCAAGGTTGCACTCTGGGACACCGCGCGAATCCCGCTGTCCGGCCACCGCGACCGGGTCAACGATGTCCAGTTCAGTCCCGACGGACGCACGCTCGCCACCGCCAGCAGCGACGGGACCGTGGTGCTCTGGGACACCAGGCACCATACGCGCCATGCCACACTCAGGAGCAGAACCGGCCCCGTGAACGCCGTGGCGTTTGCCCCCGACGGACGTACCCTCGCCACGGCGATCGGTTCCGACACCCTCGCCCTCTGGCAAACCTCAGGCCGAGCCCAGCCCGTCAGACTCACCACTGGGAACACAGGGCGCGTCACGGACGTCGCGTACAGCCCCGACGGGCGGATGGTCGCGACGGGCGGTGCGGACAAGAAGGTGATCCTGTGGGACGCCGTCCGCCACACCCGTCTGGCCTCACTCACCGTGGCGTCCGGAGAGGCCGAAACCGCCGTGGACAGCGTGGCCTTCAGTCCAGACGGCCGATTTCTCGCGACCGCCAACCACGATCACCAAGCCACACTCTGGGACGTCACAAGACGGGTCAGGCTGGCCACGCTGAAGGGGCACACGGGGGAGCTCAGGTCCGTGGCCTTCAGCCCGGACAGCCGCACGTTGGCAACCGCAGCTCTCGACCAGAAAGTGATGTTGTGGTCTGTGTCCAAACACACCCACGTCGCCACCCTCGCCGACAGCGCCGGGCCTGCGTTCGCCGTGGCGTTCAGCCCGAACGGCCGCATTCTCGCCACGGCCAACTCGAACGCCTCGGTGATGCTGTGGGACGTCGCCCGACGCCAGCCACTGGCCACGCTGATCGGGCACACCAAACAGGTCAGGTCGCTCGCCTTCAGCCCGGACGGCCGATCGCTGGCCAGCGGCGGGGACGACCGGCTCGCCATCCTGTGGAACACCGACACCCAGCGCACCACTGAGGAGTTGTGCCAGACAGCGGGCCGTAACCTCACTCCGCAGGAATGGCATCAGCTCATCCCCGCACTGGCGTACCACAAGACCTGCCCCACAGCGTGACCGGTGGAGGACATGGTGCAAAGCCCCATCCAACTGCGTGTCCTGCTACTGGATGGGCACGTCAGCAGCGAATGTCGACGATTTGGATTTTCTGGCCGTCCCGTACCTTGTGCCAGCCCGGGCCGACCGTCCTCAGCCCAAGCGAACGCTTGACCTTGCATCCGGGGCCCACCCAGTATCCGTCGACATCCTTGACGCCGACGTCGTGCCCGTTCTGACCCGGTTTGAGTACATGCCAGGTCGACCTGTTGCGATACTTCCCCCAGTTATCGGTGATCAGGAGGTTGTACCGGTCGTCGCGGTTGTAGACGTTGCCGCAGATGTGGCCGTGGAATAAGCAGACACTCAGCGGGCCGACCTCGGCATCCAGCTGATGCCCGCCGCCGGATCCTGCGCCAGGGGCGGTGGCGGCCGCAGACGGCCCCGGGAGAGCGGCGAAGGCCACCGCCAGGGCGGCGATGACTGAGCGCTTCGAACGCAAGGCTTCCTCCATTGATCGCGAGCTGCTGGGCCATTCCTGACGTTCTCGTTCTCGACCGTAAGGTGTGTACGCGGACCGTCTGCATTGCATCGCAACATCGTTCGCCGGCCCACCTAATTGAGGTTGGCGTGACCCGCGCGGAGGCGCAGCCGGTTTCGCCCTGGGAAAACAGCACATCCACGGTGAACTCGCCGTGCTCGGCTTCAAGGTGCCGCCCTCAACCGTCTGGGAGATCCTGCGGGCGCACGGGATCGAGCCCGTTCCCGAACGCGACCGCCAGACCTGGGCCGTCTTCCTGCGCGGCCAGGCCCACGCGATCCTGGCCTGCGACTTCTTCACCGCCACCACCCTGAACGGCGCGACCGTGGACGTCTTCGCCGTCATCGAGCACGCCGACGGCCGTATCAGCATCCCCGGCACGACGGCCCGTCCCACCGCGGCCCGGGTCACCCAGGCCGTCCGACATCACCTTGATCTGAAACCAGGCCCACCTGCTCCACGCGCTCAACGAGTTCGAGGCGTGCTGCAACGGACATCGGCCGCACCGCACCTTGCACAGTGCGGCACCGCTTCGGCCGGCCCTCGAACCGATCACTGACCCGGACCGACTCCACTACCTCGACGTCCGCGGACGTGATCGACTCGGCGGCATCCTCCACGAGTACGCACACGCCGCAGGACCTGCGAGGACGTAATAATCGGCACTCGCAGGGCGGCACGGGCGGAGGCGGCGGCCGGTCAGGCGGGCGGCCAGTTCCGCAGCGCCATGTCGGCCACCTGCCGCAGGTCGTCATGCGTAACGCCACTGGCGGCCTGGACGGCGATGCCGTTCGCCACGGTCATGAGGTAGCGGGCGAGCTGTCCGGAATCGGTGTCCGGGGGCAGGTCGCCTTCGGTGACGGCTCGTCGGAACCGGTCGCGCAGACGCGCGGTGCCTTCGTTGCGCCAGGCGATGAGGGCATCGCGGGCGTGGCCCGCGGTGTCGCCGGCGGCGAGGGACGCCTGGACGCCGAGGCACCCGGCGGGGCAGTCGGGGCGGGTGGTGGCCCGAACGGAGCCGTCGAGGAACGCGGTGGCCACCTGTCGGGCGGTCGGCTCCTCCAGGGCACGGGCGGCATAGGAGGCGGGGCCCTCGGTGTAGCGCTCCAGTGCCTTGCGGAACAGGTCCTCCTTGTTGCCGAAGGCCGCGTACATGCTGGTGCGGGTGATGCCCATGGCACCGGTCAGGTCGGTGAGGCCGGCGCCTTCGTAGCCCTTCTCCCAGAAGACCCGCATGGCCTGTTCGAGGGCCTCGTCCGCATCGAAGCCCCTCGGCCGGCCGATCCGCGCCTGTCGCTGCATTTCCATGCACTCCACTCTACTACTTCCGTATCGATCGGTCTGGAAGTCTGCTACCGTTACATTACGAACCGATCGGTACTTTAATTTAACGAGGTCAAACGCATGGGTCAGCTCAAGGACAAGACAGCGGTCGTCACCGGCGGCGGCACCGGGATCGGCCTGGCCACCGCCGTACGATTGGCGGCCGAGGGCGCGAACGTGTTCATCACCGGCCGGCGCAAGGCCGAACTCGACACGGCCGTCGAGACCATCGGTGCGGCGAGGGCCACCGCTGTGGCCGGAGACATCTCCGACCTGACCGACCTGGACCGGCTGTACGACGCGGTCCGCGCCCGCGGCCGGGGTCTGGACGTGCTCTTCGCGAACGCCGCGACCGCCTCGCTGGTGCCGCTGGAGCAGGTCACCGAAGAGGACCTCGCCCACGTCTTCGACGTCAACGTGCGGGGCACGCTGTTCACCGTGCAAAAGGCGCTCCCCCTGCTCAACCACGGCGCATCGGTGATCCTGAACGCCTCAACCGCTGCCGACAACGGTGCCGAGGGGTTCGGTCTGTACGCGGCATCCAAGGCCGCCGTACGGTCCTTCGCTCGGGTCTGGGCCAACGAGCTCAAGGGTCGCGGCGTCCGGGTCAACGCCATCTCGCCGGGCCCGGTCGACACCCCCGGGGTCACCAACCTGGTCGGACAGGAGAACGCGGCCGGTCTCCGGGCCAAGCTCGCCGCGGACACCGCGCTGGGCCGGATGGCACGCCCCGAGGAGATCGCTGCGGTTGTCGCCTTCCTCGCCTCCGACCAGAGCAGCTTCATCCTCGGCGCCAACCTTTATGCCGACGGCGGCGAGAACCAGATCTGACGCATCGACTACCTCATCGGCCAGGCGCCCGCCGAGGCATGGCACCGCTTTGCCTGCGGTGACTGCGCCGAGGGGCCACGGCTCACGGCTCCACGACTGGGCAACCGCCCGTCCGCCGGCGGTGTGGGAGTTCGACAGTTCGACGGTGACGAGTCCACCGGGCAGCGCTGGAGGCTTGCCGAACCGGGAAGGTGTGTGCTGTGGCCGGTCACACGGACCTGGGTCCGGACGAGGTGTCGGGCGCTGCGGAGGAGGGACATCCCCCGGATGTCCCTCCAGGTGGCGCCCTCGCGCGCCGGGCTGAACGATGTGCGTATGAACGACCCGTTGTACGACCACGTGGCCGCCCTCGCCCGCCGCGCGCCCGTGATGGGGGAAGAGGTGAACGCCCTCCGAGAGGCAGCCACCAAGCAGGTCGCGTCGCGGAAGCAGGCGCTCCGACCGCGGTCGGCAGGACGATTGCCGCAGGGATCCGCGGGAGTCGCGGCAGCCGTGCTTCTGTCTTCGCACCAGGAGCACCAGGAGCATGGACCGGCGAGAGCGCGCGATGCGTCGCCCCTCGGTGCAGCGCCAGCCGCACGGGAACGCTTCGTCGGCTCGGCCCTGCTCCAGCGGTGTCGGCGTCGTTCACTCGGCTGAGGGCACGGTGCTGGTTAGTGAACGGTGCGCGGTTCACAGGCTGCGTACCGGAGGGCTTCCAGGAGCTGTCGTAGGCCCTTGAGCCGCTGGAGCCTACGCTGCCGACGCCGGGTGTACCCGGCCTTGGGGGACAGGGGAGGACCTCGCATCCGGCGGGCCCGGCCCGCCGGCCACGGCCTGCGGGTGCCCGCGGCAGGCGCCGTGGATCTGTTCTGCCGGCTCCTTGCCGGGCCTCCAGGGGCGGCAGCCGTCCCGCGAGCCCGGCGACTATCCACATCGCGACGTCTCTCTCGGGCAGCACGGTCCGCGGGGCCTGCGGCGGCTTCAGGACGGTTGCCCCCTGTGCGAGTACGCCGAGCGGCTTACAGCCGGGAGGCAGCCGCCAGACGGTCTCATGGCCGGAGCCGAACCCCTGGGTCACCGTTGCCCTCGGACGGGCCCACGTGGGCGGCACGCGCATGCGGTGACGGAACGGCCTGGGTGACGCGATCGCGGCCAGGCTGGGTAGGGACGGCAGCCCGGTTCGTCCGTCGGCACAGCTGAGTTACGGGTGAGTGGTCGCTCGGGAGGCCGTCGCTCCTGCGCGCAGTGGCTCGGGGGGCCCGCTCGGCTCCGGCCCGTTTCCGCGTCATGCCGGGGCCAGAGGCGCGGCGCAGGTGCAATCGCGCGGCCTCCGCACGTCCACCGGCGGGGCGCTCTTGCTCAGGCGGGAGGCGCCTGTGTCGGCGGCGGCTGGGTCGTCAGGGGCCGGCCGCCGTCGAGAGCTTGACGGAACGACGATCCCGGCTCGGCTCCGTGAGCAGCCCTGCTCGCGAGAGCGAAGCCGCTCTGGGACGGTGCCGTCGCGGCGCCACCGGCGGGAAGGAGTTCGGGACCGCGGTCGGGCCGGACTGGCTGTGGCCGATCAGTCAGTGCGTGGGCGGCTCCTGCCGGATCGCCCGCCGGACTGAGGGGGTTCGCCGCGATGATCTGCCCGCGTTCCCGGCCCAGTGACGATCCGATGGGGAAAGAAGCGTGCCACCTGCGCCAGTCCGGGCTTGCGTGCGGGGAAAGGGGTGAATACAGGAAGCATGAGATCGAGCAATCAGGTGCTTGGTCTGGGTTTCTGCCGAAGCGCATCCCGGGGGTGGCCATGGCTTCCTTCTTGCCTTGATCGCGGCAACGTGCGGCCGGACCGGGCACGGCCTGCCGCCCGCTCACCGGACGCCCACGACTCATCGAGGCGTGCTCGGTCGCCTGCTGCTCAACGGGCGGTCGCGCACAGGGGCTGCGGACGACCGCGGGCGGGTTGCTCCAGGCCGGGGCAGCACGCGCACTGCCCTGTTCAGGACATGGGTACAGCAGCGTCAGGCGCCCCGATGGAAGCCGCTTGCCCGGGACGCCATAGCGGATGACCGCGCACAGCTTAAGCAGTACATGGCAACGGGCGCCGGCCGGCACGGGGCCGTCCCCCAAGCCGATGGAACCCCTTGGAAGTCGATGCGGGGGAGGGACCGATGCCGCGCCGTCGTGGACGCAACATCTCGCTCTCGGACCTGTTGAGCGAGGCAGGCATGAGCGCGGGGGAACTCGCGAGGAACGTCAACCGCCTGGCGGCCGCCGAAGGGATGTCACTGCGCTACGACCGCACGGCAGTGGCCCACTGGCTCGCGGGCTCGCGCCCCAGAGGCCCCGTTCCCGAACTGGTGGCTGAAGTACTGACCCGCAGGACCGGGCGCGCGGTCAGCCTGGCGGAGACGGGGCTGGCCAAGGATGCCAACGAGGACACGGGCGATGACGTGGCGAACGGACGGCAGGCCGATCCCTTGCGCAGCCTGGTGGCGCTGGCCAGGATCGACGCCGATCCAGCACGTCGTTCGACGTTGCTGCGCTCCGTCTTCCGGGAGCTGGCCCTGCCGGACGGCGGGACGGTACCCACAGGGCAGGACGCCGGCCGGAGCGGACGCCGCGCCGGGATCACCGACGCCGACGCGGAGAGGGTCCGCTTCATGCTCGACCAGTTCGCAGCGAACTGGTCCCGCTTCGGAGGCGGGCATGCCCGTGCCCTGCCCGCCTCCTACCTCGGTGATGACATCGGGCGGCTGCTGGTGCGGCCGGCGAAACCGGCCGCACGGCGGGACCTGCTGTCGGCGACAGCGCAACTCGCGTACCTGCTGGGCGAGATGGCCGCGGACGCGGGGCATCCGGGGCTGGCGCAGCGCTACTACTACGCCGCGCTCAGAACCGCGGCCGAGCACGGGGACCACCGCATACGCGCCATCACGCTGCGAGCATTGAGTGTCCAGGCGGTCCGGATGGGCGCACTGCGGTATGCGGTCGACCTCGCCGACACGGCGGTCACCACGGCCGGCACCGCGGCGAGCGACGACTTACAGGCTTTCGTACTCGCCCAACGCGCCCAGGTCCGGGCTCTGTCGGGAGAACGTCACGAGGCCTACCGTGACCTCGGTATGGCCGACAGGATCCTGGAGCGGGCGGAGTCCTGCCCGGGCCTCTTCACCTGCTATCCGAGAGCGGGGTGGGCCTACCGGAAGGGGCAGGTGCTGTATCGGCTCGGAGACACGCAGGCGGCCCTGGACTCCCTGAGGTACGCGGCGCAGGAGCGTCCCTCCCATGATCGTCGCAGGAGGGCTTTCAGCCAGGCGCGCGTGGCCCTGGTCCTGCTCGACCTGGGCCGAGTCGGCGAAGCGTGCGTCTACACCCGGCACTTCGTCGATGAGTGCGCGTCATTGCGCTCGCACCGATCCGTGCTGCTGCTGAAGGAGTTGCAGGGACAGCTGGTGCGCTTCCGGCGGGTTCCCGAGGTGGTCGTCCTGCTGAACAGGATGTCGCACCACGCCCCCACGCCGGGAACTTCATAGCAGGAGCCCCGGTAACCGGCGCCCGGAGAGTGGGCGACGGCCTGGACCGGTGTTGTTCAACGCGTTCACGCATCGGCGCGCCTGAGGAGGCGTGAGGAAGATGCGCCGGGAGAGCCGGAGTGCAGGGCGCGGGTCAGGAAGAGGCCCGCTTCGCCGAACCCGTACTGGTCCGCAGCCGTTCGGTGACCGAGGCGGTGGCGAGTGCGGCACTTGGCGGCAGGCCCCGACGACGTGGCGGCGGTGCGTGGCCGAGGACGGTCCGCTTCACCGGAGCAGGAAGGCGGGTTCCGTGCAGGACGAGAAGAAGGCGGCGAGCGAGGGGCCCGCAGCCGCTTCGGCGAGTGGGCAGCTGAGCGCTGAGGAGTTGTCGACGACGACCCGGTCCGTACGCCGGCGGCTGGACCTCGATCGGCCGGTCGACATCAGTCTGGAGCGCGAGGCCCTGTCGACGGCCTTGCAGGCGCCCAACGGTTCCGATGATCAGCCCTGGCAGTGGATCGTCGTGACGGATGCGGAACGCAGGCACCGGCTGGCCGAGTGCTACCGGCGCGCCGGCCGCCCCTATCTGGAGGCCATGGCGGCCCAGGCCGCCGAGGAGCCGGGCCGAACGGGTGTCTGGCGGGCGTCCGTTCACCTGCCCGAGCAGCTGTCCCGCGTGCCCGTCCTCGTGGTGCCCTGCCTGAGCGTGCCACCCGGCGACTTCGAGGAGACGTTCACGCGCCTGGGATTCCCGGCTCCGGTGGACCACGTCGCGCACTCCGTGTACTACGGCTCGATCTGGCCCGCCATACGGAGTCTGATGCTCGCTCTGCGGCTGCGTGGCCTGGCCAGCGCGGTGACGGCGCTGCACCTGGCCCGTGCTCAGGAGGCGGCGGAGATCCTCGGGCTGCCGGACCACGTCACTCAGGCGGGCCTCCTGGCCGTGACGCACCCGAAGGGCACTGCCTTCCGGCCGGTGCCACGCCGGACCGTCGAAGAAGTGCTGCACCGTGATTCCTGGCACTCCCACTCCTCATCAGCATGACAGGCCCCGACGAACACTTCGCACCGATCTGAACAGGATTGGCACCACATGGTCGATCAAAACAAACCCATCGAAACCGATGCGTCCCCGGCTGAGGTGACCGTGGGCGTCGACGGTCCCTACGCCTCGGCCCGGCGCGTCATCGCCCGGGAACTCGACGCCATGCTTTCTCATGTCGACGACGGGGCCTCTGCCGCTCTCGTCACCGCGCTCCGCGACGCCAGACGGATCTTCGTCGCCGGAGCCGGGCGTTCCAAGCTCTCCGTGGAGGGGTTCGCGATGCGCCTGACACATCTGGGTCTGCACGCCCACGTCGCCGGCGACGTCACCACCCCCGCCATCGGCCCCGGTGACCTGCTGGTGGTGTGCAGCGGGTCGGGCGAGACCCCCACATCCGTGGTGATGGCGGAGAACGCCGCTGAGGCGGGCGCTCGGATCACCGCGGTGACGGCGAACGCCGACTCGCGGCTGGCCCGTCAGGCCGACCTGGTGGTTCACCTGGCCGAGTACAGCCAGGACCACGAACCCGACTGCTCCATCCAGTTCGTCGGCACTCTCTTCGAGCAGGGCGCCCTGCTGTTCTTCGACTCCCTGGTCCTCGCCTACGAGCGGCTGCACGACGTCGACCCAAGAGAAATGCTCGCCTCCCACACCAACCTCGAATAGGCACGGGAACGCGTATGACGACACCGATCTCGCTGACCAGCACCAAGATGAACCTGGGTCTCCGGCAGACCGAAGAATGGATCAACGACGTCCTCCTGCCCAGGGCCGACGCCCTCGGGCGGCTGCGGTTCTGCCTCTGCCTGCCCCACCCGCTTCTTCCCTTCGGCATACGTCGCATCGAGGCCACCGACATGAGCGTCGGGGCCCAGAACGTGTGGTGCGAGGCCGGAGCGGTCACCGGGGAGGTCTCCGCCGGCCTGCTGGCGGAGATCGGCTGCACGCACGTCATGGTCGGACACGCCGAGCGGCGCCGCCTCTTCGCCGAGGACGACCGGCTCGTCGGCCGCAAGGCACGGGCAGCCTCGCTCGCCGGTGTGACGCCGGTGATATGCGTCGGTGAGAACGAGCGCCTCGGTCCAGCCGAGACCGTGGCACACGTCCGGCAGCAGGCGTCGACCGCCCTGCGGTTCCTTCCCGTCGGTGCCGCGGCCGTCGTGCTGTACGAACCCGTGTGGGCCATAGGGTCCGCGCAAAGCGCCCAGCCTCATCAGGCCGCCGCGGTGCTGGACGCCCTGCACCACGCGGCACCCGGTCACCTCGCCCTCAGTGTGATCTACGGCGGCGCCGTCACCCCGGGCACCTACTCCTCCCTGCGCCGACTGGCTCCCTGGGACGGAGTGGCGCTGGGCAGGGCCGCCCAGGACGCCGCGATGCTCGACGACGTGCTCCGCGAACTCGTGGGACCGGCACGGCGAGAACCGTGCAGAGGCACGTGACGGCCGAGCACGGTCGGTGAATGGATGGGGGGGAGGACGAGGGAGGACGACCCGACGCGGGTACGCGCGGCCCTGACACCGCACCAAGGGCAACGCGCTGGCGGCCGCGCGTACCCGCTCCTTGAGGGGTGTTCCGGCAAGACCGCCCGCGACAGCCGGGTAAGACCTGCCCACGTCCGGGTGAAGACGGCCGGAAGCCCTCTGTCCGCGCCGTGCCCGAGGGGTTGCACTGGGACCAGCAGCCTCACCGAAACCCGCCCACCGTCGACACAGGTCGCCCTGACCGTAGAACTCCCGCCGGCAACCGCCGTCCCGCCCTCCTGGACCACCCGCCCCGGCCCGTCCCCGCAGGCGCGGCCCGGCCGCCGGAGCGACGGGTCCTGCCAAGAAGAGGTGACGCAGTGATGAACACGGCACGGCAATCCGCCGCCCGGCTGATCGACGAAAGTCTGGGCTTCCTGTTTCCCGCGGCGCTGCGCGCTGCCGCCGCCGTACGAGTGGCCGACCACATGGCAGCCGGCGGCGAAAGCGTCGAGCGGCTCGCCGAGGCGACGGGGACCGATGCCCGCAACCTCGGACGAGTCCTGCGGCTGCTCGCCACTCGCGGCGTGGTCGAGGAGACGGGCGCGGGGCGTTTCCGGCTGACCGCCACCGGTCAGGCGCTGCGCTCGGACGCCCCTCATTCCGCCCGTGCCGCGATCCTGATGCTCACCGACGCCACCATGTGGCGCCCCGCAGGGGAGATGCACCGCTGCCTGACCGACGGCGGCTCCGCCTTCACCGGCATCTTCGGGACGTCGTTCTTCGACTTCTTCGCGCGCGACGCGGAAACCGCCGCCGTCTTCCACGTCGGCATGGCCGCCATGTCGGACCACGAGAACGAACCGATCGCCGAGGCCTACGACTTTCCGCCCACGGGCACCGTCGTGGACGTCGGCGGCGGCCACGGCGGCCTGCTCCTGGAGGTTCTCCGCCGACAGCCCGGCCTGCACGGAGTGCTCCACGACCAGGCGCACGTCCTCGCCGGCCACCGGCTGGGCGACCACGACGACATAGATGGCCGGTGGTCCACGGCCGACGGCGACTTCTTCTCCTCGGCCCCGCCGGGGGACATCTACCTCATCAAGCGCATCCTCCACGACTGGGACGACGAGCAGTCCGCCACGATCCTGCGCAACTGCCGGCAGGCCATGGCACCCGGCGGCCGCATCCTCGTCGTCGACGCCGTCGTGCCACCCGGCGACCTGGCCCACCAGTCCAAGACCCTCGACCTGATGATGATGTGCTCCCTGGTGGGACGGGAGCGCACCGAAGAGGACTTCGTCCAGCTCTTCGAAGAGGCGGGGCTGCGCCTGCGGCGGATCGTGCCGACACCGACCGTGCTGTCCGTCGTCGAAGCCGTCAGCGCTGACTGCCGGTAGTTCGTCGAGAACGGAGGTAGAGGTCGATGCCGTGTCCGTCGGTGACCGCGTCGATCAGGGCGCCGAAGAAGCCACCGTGATGAGGCACCGACCACCGGCAGGTGCGCGGTGCACGCACCCCGACCATGAGCCGGACCGGTGCCGGGCAAGCCGTCACGGGCTCCTGCGGTGCGCACTGCCGCCGCTGCTCCTGTCCCTCGCGGTCACCCACGACGGACCTCTCCGGCGTGCTTCCGCTGTACCCGCAGGCGCCCCTCCGGCTCGTGGAGCAGCCGGCAGCCTCGTGGTCCAGCGCCCACCTGTCGGTCTGCGCGCGACGAGGCCGGGCCCTCTCGTCCCCGGCCGGATCCCGCAGTGTCCTTGAAGCTGTGTCGCTGCCTCGGCGATCTACGCTGGCACCGTGGCCCATCACGTTCAACGGCCCGGCGTCCTGGGGAGCCTCGATGCGTTCCCAGGGCCCCGGATCGCTCCGGCCGCCTGCAGAGAGGTCAGTGCGATGGATGCTCGCACGCACCAGCACGGTGGCAGCGGCCGTCACGATCGGATCCATCCCACCCCGTCGGTCCACGTCGTCTAGCTGGACGGTGAGTTACGTCAATGCCGAACGCCCGGTGTCGGTGACGGTGAACGGAGAGCGGGTGGCGTGGATGTACGACGCCGCGAAGCGAACGGTGAGGGTGACGACAGACCGTCTACCCACCGACCGGCGCACGGTGATCGACGTTCGTCGCTGAGCCCCGCCAAACCGGCGGCGGCTCCGGCCGCCGCCACGTCCCGGGCCGGGAGCCACAGGGGCTGGGCGCCCATGCTCTGCGAGCACGAAGTCGCTCGCATCGAACATCGAGCTGCCGTCGTACACCTTCTGACGCGCCGAAGGGCCGCCCGTCGACCCACCTACCCGGCCGTGCCGACGCATTGACGACGTGTGGCGCGGTGGGTTGATATTGAAAGGAGCATGATCTGAGGTACCGGTGCCGGTCGAGAGGCGGTCGCGGATGGCTCGGACAACGTGTCCCGCCGGCAACCGCCGTACCCGTACGCACACTTCGAGACGCGCCCCCGCCCATTCCCGCACCCCGGTGTGCGCGCCCCGGCTGCCGCTTCACCGATTCTTGACATCGTTGTCAGGCGAAGTACCGGCGAAGTACCGGCGAAGTACCGGCGAAGTACCGGCGAAGCACCCCCTCCAGGAGATACCGAAGGAGCACCGGGTTCCATGACTCACAGATGGCGACAACGTCGCAAACTCACGGCGGCCGCTGCCGCGGCCGGCGTTCTGGTGGCCCTGGGGGCCGCCGGGTCCCCCGCACAGGCAGCGCAAGGCGCGCAGGCGGCTCGCGGTCACAGCGCCGCGCGTTCTGAGGTCGTCTCGGGCGACGCCCGGTTCGAGGTTCTCTCCTCGACGCTCATACGCACCGAGTACGCGGGGGACGCGAAATTCGTCGACGCGGCGACCTTCAACGCCATCGGCCGCGACACTTTCGGCAGGACCCCGTTCACGTCGTCGACGCGCCACGGCGAGCTGACGATCCGCACGAGCGCCATGACGCTGACGTACAAGGTCGGCTCAGGGAAGTTCACCGCGGACAACCTGAAGGTGACGGAGAAGGCCGGCAAGCAGTCGGTCACCGCCGCTCCCTGGCCCAACGCGCCGGTCTGCGCCGTCGGGACGCGGTGCGAGGCAGAGGACCAGACCCTCAACGGCGTCGGCGTCGCCACGGACCACTCCGGTTACACCGGCTCCGGCTTCGCGGCGGGCTTCCGGTCGACGGGCAACTCTCTGTCGTTCTCCGTGACCGTCCCCAAGGCCGGCACCTACCAGGTCGCCTCCCGCTACGCGAACGCCGTCGGGGGCGACGGCGGCGACGAGGACCGCACCCTGAGCGTGTCGGCGGACGGCGGCGCCGCGAAGACACTGACGCTCCCGAAGACCGCGAGCTGGGACACCTGGTCCACGGCGTCGGTCACGCTCAACCTGTCGGCCGGCACCCACACCGTCACCTTCGCACGCACCGCGGCCGACTCCGGCAACGTCAACCTTGACAACCTTGCCGTCCTGACGCCGGGAGCGCCCTACCCGGACCCCGTGACGCCACCGGTCGAGGACTGCTCCTTCGGCACCGTCTGCCAGGCCGAGACCGCGGGCCTCGGCGGTTCCGCCGCGCTCAAGTCCGACCACAACGGCTACTCGGGCCGCGGGTTCGTGGCCGGTCTCGAGTCCTCGGGCGCGCGGGCCACGCTGCACGTCGTCGATGTGCCCAAGGCCGGCGACTACGCCCTCCAGCTTCGGTACTCCAACGGCGACGCGAGCGGCGCCGCCCGTGACATCTCCGTCAAGGCCGGCGCGGGCGGCCCCGTGAAGGCCTCGCTGCCCGCCACGAGCGACTGGGACGCCTGGCGCACCGCCACCGTGCCGGTGCACCTGGCCGCGGGGCCCAACGACGTGACCGTCGGCTGCCCGCAGGACGACGGCTGCCGCGTCAACCTCGACACCGCAGCGGTGACCTCGCGCACCTCGCCGCTGCTCTCCCCGCACGCGCCGCTCGGCGGGTACCGCCGCAGCCTCGACGGCGTCAACGGCGAGGCGCCCACGACGCCGGGCCTGCTCTACCAGGACGGCTGGACACTGCTCGACGACACCGCCTCGGCGATCTTCGACAACGCCACCCGGAAGGTCACGCAGCGGGGCGACCACGCGGGGAAGGGCTACCAGGACGGGTACGTGTTCGGCTACGGACACGACTACCAGCAGGGCCTGGCCGACCTCGCCACCCTGACCGGGCCCTCCGCGCTGCTGCCGCGCTGGGTGTACGGCGTCTGGTACTCCGAGTACTACGACCGCAGCGCCGCGGACTACGAGAAGACCATCCTGCCCAAGTTCCGCAAGGCCGGCGTCCCGCTCGACGTCCTGGTGACCGACACGGACTTCAAGTCGCCCAGCACCTGGAACGGCTGGGAGATGGACCCGAAGAAGTTCCCCGACCCCAAGGCGTTCTTCGACTGGTCGGCCGCGCAGGGGCTGCACAACTCGCTCAACATCCACCCGAGCATCTCCGGTGACGACCCCAGGTTCGCCCAGGCGCAGGCCACGGCCAAGGGCAAGCTGAAGGACGGCGGCAACAACACCTACACCTTCGACTGGGGCGACCCCGACCAGCTCAAGGCGTACTTCGATCTGCACGAGCCCATGGACAAGGCCGGCGTGGACGTCTGGTGGCTCGACTGGTGCTGCGACGCGTCCGTCTCGTCCCTCGGCGGGGTGACGCCAGACGCCTGGATCAACCAGCAGTACGCCGACGACTCGGCGAAGAACGGCCAGCGCTCCTTCGCGCTCTCCCGGGCCTTCGGGGCGCTGCCGCAGGGCAACTACAACCCGCACGGCCTGCCGACAGGGCCGTGGGCCGACAAGCGCACCACCGCACACTTCACGGGTGACTCCACGTCCAGTTGGGCCACCCTCAAGTTCGAGGTCGGCTACACCCCGGGCGAGTCGGCGTCCACCGGCCTGTCCAACGTGTCGCACGACATCGGCGGGTTCAACAACGACGGCACCCAGGCCAAGGGCGCGGAACCCGGGACCACGAAGCTGCCCGACGACCTGTACGCCCGCTGGGTGCAGCTGGGCACCTTCCAGCCGGTGGACCGCCTGCACGGCAACCACGGCGACCGGCTGCCCTGGCAGTACGGCCCGGCCTCTGACGCGTCCGCCGAGAAGTTCCTGAACCTGCGGGAGGACCTCGTCCCGTACACGTACAGCCTCTCCGAGCAGGCCAATCGCACCGGGACCCCCGTGGTGCGGCCGACCTACGTGCAGTACCCGGAGAGCCAGGACGCGTACGCGACGGCGGGCAGCCAGTACTTCTACGGCCCCGACGTGCTGGTCGCCCCGGTGACCACGCCCGGCGAATCGGCCACCACGTCCGTCTGGTTCCCGGCCGGCTCCTCGTGGACCGACTACTTCACCGGCAAGACGTACGCGGGCGGCACTACGCAGAAGATCACCACGGGTCTGGACTCGATGCCCGTCTTCATCAAGTCGGGCGGCATCATGACGACGCGCACCGGCAACGTCGCCAATGATGTCCAGAACCCCCTCACCAAGGCGACGGTCACCGTCGCGCAGGGCGCGCCGGGGGCCACGAGCCTGTACGAGGACAACGGCACCACGGCCGACAGCAGGCAGAGCGCCACGACGGCGATCCGCTACGCCGAGCACGGCGCGGACCACACGGTCTCGATCGCCCCGGCGTCGCGATCGTTCAAGGGCCAGGTCTCCCGCCGCGCGTGGACGGTCTCCTTCATGAACGCGAACGCGCCCAAGCAGGTCCTCGTCAACGGGCGGCGGGTCTCCGCCTCCCACTGGTCCTTCGACGCGGGCTCGCGGACCCTGACCGTCACCGCACCGGCCCAGTCGGTGCACCGTCCGCTGGAGGTCAGGTACCACTGAGGCAGCCGGTCGGGCCCCGGCGGTAGCGCCGGGGCCCGCGGAGCGGCCGGCCCCTGCCCCTCCCGACGGGTGTGACCCCCAGAGCAAAGGGCGGATTCAATCGGTCGTCGCAACACCTTGATCGAGAGGTGGAGCGATGGGTGTCTTGGATCGGCGGCGGCCAGGGCGTCGATGACGCGATCGGTGCGCATGTGATTCGCGGTCGCCCAGCCGACGAGGCGGCGTGAGGCGAGGTCGATGACGGTGGCCAGGTAGAGAACTTGCCGCTGTCCAGGAAGAGACAGGTGATATCGCCGACGTACTTGGTGTTCGGTTCACTCGCGGTGAAAGTCGCGGCCGATCAGGTCCGGGGCCTTCGCCGAGGCCGGGTCCGTGATGGTGGTGCGGTGCCTGCGGCGCAGCCGCACGCCCGCCAGGCCGATGCTCCGCATCCCGCGCGCGATCCGCTTGTGGTTGACCCGCTCGCCGTCGCCGCAGAGCTCGGCGGTGATCCTGGGGACGCCGTAGGTGCCGTCCGACTCACGGTGCACAGCCCGTACCCGGGCGGCCAGCTGGGTGTCGGCCTTCTGCCGGGCGGCCCGGTCTGCGGCGGTGCGGCGCCAGTAGTAGACCTGACTGCCTCCCACCTTGCGGGAACGCCACGGTTCTCGTGGCTGGCCGCGGTGGGGGAGGGGCCCGCTCGTCTCTTGGAGCGGCCTACCGCGGTCCAGGTTGTTCAGCGCGGTGATGGCGGTCCCTGGGTGTGGTGCTCACGCTTGCCCGTCGTTGGTGTCCCGGTCGCTGTGGGCGAGGCGCTCGCTCTGGTTGCCTGGCGCGTCGGCTCGGCAGGGCCGGAAGCGGGCGAGGTATGCCGGGCTTGGGCCGCGGCGCTCGCTCAGGTGCAGGCCGGCGGCGTCGGCGAGCCGGTGCAGCCGGCCGAAGGGGATCCAGTGCCGGTCGAAGAACTCGCCGATCACCAGCCGCCCGCCTGGTGCCAGCACCCGTGCCGCCTCGTGCAGTACCCGATCCGGCTCGGGGATCTCGCCGAGCGCGGTCACGGCGTATACGGCGTCGAACGTTCCGTCAGGGTAGGGCAGTTCACGTGCGTCCGAGCGGGTGGGCCTGATCGTCGCCACGCCGTCGCGCTCGGCGCGGCACATCACGTGGCCGAGCATCTCCTGCTGGATGTCGAGCACATCGAGCCGTCCCTCCGGCCCGAGCTGCGGGGCGACGTGCAGCGACTGCAGGCCGGTCCCCGGGCCGATCTCCAGCATCCGCTCTCCCGGTCGCGGCCGCAGTACGGCGTCCACCCGGCCGGCGGTCAGGAACGGCAACGGCACGTCGAGCAGGCCGCGTTGGGCGTACGGATAGGGCGCCGTGTCGCCCAGCCACCAGGCGGCGGCCAACGCGGCGCCCGCGCCGGCGGCGATCGCCCAGCGGGTCCGGGCCGGGATCGGGGCGATGGGGGCGGTGGTGATGCGGTGCATGGTGTTCTCCGGTGGATCGATTCGGTCCGTGGTACGTAGTCGGGCGGTCGGCGTCACGCGGGCCGGCTCAGCGTCCGCAGCGCCAGCCGGCCGCACAGCGCGGCGAGCGGCAGCTCCGCGCCGAGCGCCATGGCGACCGCGGTGGCGAAGTCGCCGCCCGGGGCCGCGGTCGTGGTGTCGAACCAGGCGTCCACCACAAGCAGCGTCGCGGTCGCGGCGGCTGCCAGGGCGTGGTGCCGGTCGCCGCGGGCGGCGAGGAGGCCGGTGGCGATCAGGCCGAGCGCCTCCAGCGCGTCGAGCCCGGCCCAGGCGACCGGCCAGTGCGCTGCGGTCGCGGTGGCCTGCAGGCCGGTGGCCAGCACGTACAGCCACGGCAGCAGGGCGAGCCCGCAGGCGACCAGCAGCCACCCGGCCCGCCGCATGCCCCGCGCCTGGCGCGGTTCCTCCGCCTCTTCGTGGAGCGGGATGACCTCGGCGCGGTCGGAGCCCTCGGCACCGGCCACTTCCTCTTCACACAACACCAGTTGACGCATCGTCTTCCCCCGCTCCCCGCCGGCTCTCCCTTTCACGTGCTCCACCCTCCGCCGCACACCAGGGCGCCGTCAGTCACGCAGGGTTCCGACCCGGGGTGGAGATAAGTGCACCCCCGAACCGGGCGGGAGCGTCATGGCACGGGGGTGGCCTGCGGCTTTACCGTTTGGCGCATGCAACTCATGACGTGGCTGCAAGTGGTGCTGGGCCGGCCGTTCCGCAGGGCGGGGCACCGGACCGCGCTCGTCGCCGCCGGCCTGCCGCTCCACCTCGCCGTGGTCCCCCTGTGGCTCTGGCTGCTCGGCACGATGGCGGCGTTGGTGCGCGCGCCCGGCGCGGTGGCCGTGACTCCGCTGCCCGTGCTGCTCACGCTCGTGGTGACACCCCTGCTGACCGGCGGGCAGCGGCGGCGCTACCGGGCGCTCGTCGGCAAGGACCTTCCGCGTTCCGCCGTACCCGGGCCGGGACGGAACTGGAAGTCGGCGGTGCGCCGGCTGACCGGCCGGGCCTTGTGGCGGCAGGTCTGCTACCACGCCGTGGCGGGTCCGCTGCTCGCCGTCCTGGACCTCGCCGTCCTCGCCGTCTGGGCAGCCGCTCTCGTGGCCGCCTCCATCTACGTGTGGATCTGGGCGCTGCCCACGCAGTGGCGGGTCACCGACCTCGGGTACACCACGCAGGCCGCGTATATCACCGCCGGCGGCCTCGCCCTGCTGTTCCCCGGGCCCCGGCTGACCGGAGCTCTGGTGCGGCTGAAGACACGGGCGGCCGAGGTCCTGCTCGGCCCCAGCCGCACGGAGAAGCTGGCCCGCAGGGTCGCCGACCTCGCCGAGAGCCGGGCCGGCGTGCTCGACGCCGCCGACGCCGAGCGGCGGCGGATCGAGCGCGACCTGCACGACGGCGCTCAGCAGCGCCTTGTCTCACTCGCCGTCAACCTGGGCCTGGCCAGGGCCACCCTCGGCGACCTGCCGGAGGACGCCCGCAAGGTGATCGACGAGGCGCACCGCGAGGCGAAGGAGGCGATCGCCGAGCTGAACAACCTGGTGCGCGGCCTGCATCCGGCCGTCCTTGAGGACCGCGGCCTCGACGCTGCGCTGTCCGGGGTCGCCGCCCGCCTCCCGATCCCGGTGCGCGTGGCGGTGGACCTGCCGCAGCGCCCCTCACCCACGGTCGAGGCCGTCGCGTACTTCGTGGTCTCCGAAGCCCTGACGAACGTGGTCAAACACGCCCAGGCGACCCGGGCGGACGTGACTGTGGAGCGGATCGGGGAGACACTGCTGGTGGTCGTCGCGGACGACGGCGCGGGCGGCGCGGAACTCGCAGCGGCCGGCGGCACCGGGCTCGCCGGGCTCGCCAAACGCGTCGCGTCCGTCGACGGCACGTTCTCCTGCCGCAGCCCCGCCGGGGGCCCGACCGTCATCACCGTGGAGCTGCCGTGCGCGCCGTGATCGCCGAGGATTCCCTCTTGCTGCGCATCGGCGTGGTCAAGGTGCTGGAGGCGGCCGGCTTCGAGATGTGCGCGCAGGTCGCCGACGCAGAAGGGCTGCTGGCAGCCGTCGAGGAGCACCGGCCCGACATCGCCGTGGTCGACGTGCGCATGCCGCCCGGCCTCACCGACGAGGGAGTACGCGCCGCGCTGGTGATCCGCCGCCAGTACCCGCGTACCGCCGTGCTCCTGCTGTCGCAGTACGTGGAGGAGCGGTACGCGGCCGATCTGCTCGCCGCCAACACCTCGGGCGTCGGCTATCTGCTCAAGCAACGCGTCGCCGACGTCGAGGAGTTCGCCGAGGCGGTACGCCGGGTGGCGGCCGGCGGCACCGCGCTCGACCCGCAGGTCGTCGCGCAGCTGCTGGTACGCCGGCACAGCGATCCACTCGACCGGCTCACACCGCGCGAGCGGGAGGTGCTGGAACTGATGGCGGGCGGCCGGTCCAACTCCGGCATCGCCGCCGAGCTGGTGGTGAGCGAGAGCGCTGTCGCCAAGCACATCAACAGCATCTTCACCAAGCTCGACCTGCCCAAGGCCGACGCCGACCACCGCCGCGTCCTGGCGGTGCTGCGCTTCCTGGGCGTTGCGACCGCATAGTACGCGATCCTGCCCGTATGCCCAGTCGACAACGGTGCTGATCGCCGTTTGGTGGGGGATGCGGCACCTTGGGACAGGTGCTCTTCACCAGGCTCTGCCGCGCGGGGAGTCGAAGGTGGTGGTCGTCGTGCGCAGGGCCATGGCATGGGTGGGGCCGGTCAGCGCTGGTGTATTCGCAGTCTTCGGGGTTGGGCGGGGTGGCTCGGCTTGGTCGGTCGGCTGTTGTCCGGAGCAGGTGTGATGTCAGGGCGGTCGTCGCGTCAGCGCCTTCGTCCCGGGTTCGGCGGTGCGGGGGCGGGGGAGTCGGCCGGATCCGGGGAGGACTGGCCGGGAGCGGTCGAGGCCGCCCGTGGACTGCGTTGCCGGGCGGCGAGAACGCGCTGCTCGTCGCACTCCGCACGTGTGGCGCCGCTGCTCGGCATGCTGGTGGCTTCGGCCCACGCGGTGCGGGCGCCGGCGGGCAGGATGCCGATGCCGACGGTGATGTTCGTGGTGCCGGCCAGGACGGCGGCGGCCTGCGCGATGCCGCCGCGCCAGCCGAGGTCCTCCACCACCCAGCGTTGCTCGAAGCCGAGGTCTTCGGCGCGCCGTGCGTACGGCAGTACGTCAGGGATGGGGAGATCGCGGGGCAGTAGGACGCCGACGTGGCCGCGGGCAGGCTGGGTGTGAGGTATCAGGGCTCCTTCGGGAACGGCGGCGGGTTTCGCCTCCCGGTCCTTGACGGGCCGGGGAGCGGGGGGCTTGTGCGGCACGGGGTCAGGTCCGTGCCGCACAAGCGGTCAGTGGCCGCTGCGCGCCGTCTCGCTCTGGCGGGTGTGGCCGGCTTCGGTGTGCAGGACGCGGGCGCCCACGGCGGTGGTCACGCACAGCAGGGTCAGCAGGACGAAGGCGTGGTTGAGGGCGACGAGGTGGGTCAGCCAGCCGATGACGGCGGGGCCGGCGAGCATGCCGACGTAGCCGAGTCCGGCGACGCGGGAGACGTTGGCGCCGGCGGCGGCGGGGTCCGCGTGCCCGGCCGCGCTGAACAACTGGGGGACACAGCCCGACAGGCCCAGCCCGAACAGTGCCCAGCCGGTGAACGCGGCCCACATCCACGGGCCCAGGGCCACGAGGGTGATGCCGGCGGCGGCCGTGGCCGCGCCGTAGCGCAGGATCGCCATCGACCCGAACCGGGCCACCAGCCGGTCGGCGAGCAGCCGGCCGAGCGTCATGGCCGCGGCGAAGGTGCCATAAGCGAACGCGGCCGTGCTGGCGGGCGCCCCCAGCACGTCCTTGAGGTGCAGGGCGCTCCAGTCGTTGGCGGCGCCTTCGCACAGCATGACCATCAGCGCCAGGACGGCCAGCAGCCAGACACGCCCCGTGGTGCTGCGGCGCTTGACGGACGGTGCCGCCTCGGGTTCCGTCGCGGAGCCGGAGCCGGAGCCGGAGCCGGGGCTCTCGGCGGCGGGCAGCAGGGCGCGTGCCGAGGCCAGGGCGATCACGACGCCCACGGCTCCCATGGCGGCCATGCCCGCGGCCGGGTTCAGGCCCGCGCTCGCCGCGCCCGCTCCGACGAGCGAGGCGAGGACGCCGCCGACGGAGAACGTGGCGTGGAAGCCCGACATGACGGGCCGGCCGTACGCCTTCTCCACGTGCACGGCGTGGGCGTTCATGCTCACGTCCAGGCAGCCGTTGCAGAACCCGAAGACCAGCAGCGCGCCGGCCAGCGTCCACGGATCCTGGGCGAGACCGGGCAGGATCAGGGCCGCGCCGCACAGGGTGCCGCCGGCGGGGACCACGATGCGCGAGCCCAGGCGGTCGGTCAGGGGGCCGGCCACCTGCATTCCGATGAAGGCTCCGAGCCCGAGCAGCACCAGCAGGCCGCCGAGGGTGGCGTGGCTGATGCCCACGCGGTCCTCGATCGCGGGGATGTGCACCACCCAGGTGCCCATCAGGGTGCCGCACAGGACGAAGTAGATGTAGGTCGCCACACGGGCGGCTCGAAGCGAACGATCCATGCCACCCACCGTAACGAACATATGTCATGTTCAAAAGTCGAGCTAATGAACAGATTGCTTGGTTGTTTGCTGGTGGTGTTCAATCGCGGTATGAGCAACGCAGACCGGCACGGACTGATCGCCAAGGCCGTCAGGGATTCCGGCGGCGCCACGGTCCAGGAGCTCGCCCAGCTGACCGGCGCCTCGGAGATGACCATCCGGCGCGACCTCGACACCCTCGCCGCCCAGGGCGTCCTCGAACGCGTCCGCGGTGGGGCACGCACCCTGCTGCTCCGCGGCGAGGAGCCCCCCTTCGCGCTGCGCGCCCGCGAGGCGGTCGACGCCAAACGCCGGATCGCGGCCGAGGTCTCCGCGCTCATCGCCGACGGCGAGAGCGTCCTTCTGGACAGCGGCACCACGTGCCTAGAGGTCGCCCGCCTCCTGCGCGAGCGGCCCGTCACCGTGATGCCGCTGTCCCTCCAGGCCATCCACCTGCTCGGCGAGACACCCGGCGCGGCCACGCTGGTCGTGCCCGGGGGACAGCCCCGCGCCGCAGAGGGAGCCCTCACCGGCCCCCTCGCCCTCGCCTCCCTGGCCGCCCTGCGCTTCGACACCGCCGTCATCGGCTGCTGCGGACTGAGCGCCGCCGACGGCCTGACCGCCTACGACCTCGACGACGCCGCGGTGAAGAAAGCGAGCATCGCCTCCGCCCGCCGCACCATCGTCGCCACCGACGGCGCCAAACTCGGCCGCACCGCCTACGCCTACGTCGGCCCCGCCACCCTCCTGCACACCCTCGTCACCGACACCACCGCACCCGCCGAAGAGGTCACCGGACTCGAAGGCGCCGGCACCATCGTCAAGACCGCCTGATCCTCAGCCGTGCGGGCGCACGGCACCCTCCGGCAGAGCTGGAAGATCAGCCGCCCAGGCGAAGGCGGGGGTGGCGGCGGGAAGCGCCGCGGCGGCCACCAGACCGCACATGATGATCTTTCGCCTGACCGGTCAACGCACTTCGACGCCCGGGTCCTGGACGGGTTTGGGGACTGCAGAACGCGCCCGTCAACTGGTGGTAGTCGCCCTGGAAGCCGAACGGCGCGGTTTCGTTCCACAGCCTGCGGATGATCGTGCACGCCTCGGCGAGGCTCCGCACCGCGTGAGCGGCATCGTGGAAGGGAAGACCGTGAGCCGCGTACTCACGCCGGGCCAGCGGCACGTCCGGCGAGAGCCCGCGCCGATGCCGAACTCGAGCCGGCCGCCGGAGACGGCGTCGACGGTGGCGGCGATCTTGGCCAGCATGGCCGGTGGCCGGAACCTGTTGCTCGTGACCATCACTCCGAGTCGCAACCGCTCGGTTCCGGCCGCGAGTGCGGACAGCAGTGTCCAGCCCTCGAAGGCGGGTCCGTTCGGGTCGCCGCCGAGCGGCATGAGGTGGTCGAACAGCCAGGCCTGCTCGATCTGTTCGATGCCGTCCGCTTCACGCCAGACCCGCAGGATGTCGTCGTAGGCGACCTGCGCAGGGCGGTCATGATTCCAAAACTGGGCGTGCCGGTCGGCACGAGGAGGCTGGTCACTTCGAGTCGATGCTTCCCAGCGGGGCATCGGCCGCGGCCAGGGCCCGACGGGCGGTGGGCCATGCGCTGTGGTCGAGGCCCAGCGCGGTACGCAAGTACGCCAGAGTGGCCTGCTGCACGAGCGCGACACGCTCGGGGCTTTCGTCGGTGGTGCGCGTGTCGTTGGCTCCCTGGATGCCGCCGAGTCCGTGTTCGGCCCCGAACAGGGTCAGCAGATCGGTGGCGCCCGGGCTGAGCCGGTAGCCGTCGGTGAACCAGTCCGGACCGCGTACCGTCAGCGGGGACTGGTCGCGGTCGCCGGCGACCAAGAGGCTGGGCGTCTTCAGCTCGGCGAAATCAGGGTTCATGAACGGGAAGTACTGGGTGGCGAGCGGGCTCAGGTCGGCGCCGCCGGTGCCGGGCAGGCACAGCAGCACGGCGGCACTGACTCGCGGGTCGGCCATGCTCTCACCGGGAAGGCCGTCGGCGCCTACGACCCGTGCACCCGCGAGGGTGCTGGCGGTCTGTGCGCCCCAGGAGTGTCCGGCGACCGCGATGCGGTCGTGGTCGACGCGGCCGGCCAACCCGGGCACAGCGGCTTCGATGGTGTCGAGCTGGTCGAGGACGGCAGTGAGGTCGGCGGTGCGGATGCGCCAGATGAGCGGGGAGCGCGGGTCGTCGGGGGTGAGGCCGAGGGAGTCGAGATGGGTGGGCTGGACGACCACGAACCCGCGGGCGGCCCAGTAGCCGACCAGCGGTACGTAGTCGTCCATGGTCAGGCTCATGCCATGGGAGAAGACGACGACGGGCAGGTTACCGCCGGTGGTCGGCGCCGTGATCCGTGCCTGCAGGTCCTGACCGCGGTCCGGAGCGGCCAGCGAGATCGGGTTGACGGAGATGACCGGGGTGGTGGAGTCGTTGCCGCCGTCGGCGGACGTGTTGTCGCTCACGAAACGAATGCCTTTCTCGGACGAGCCCAGTGGGCCTCTGCTGCGCGGTGTCTGGCAAAATGAGAATCCGGAGCGCCGCTCCGATCACAATACGGAGCGTCGCTCCGCTTTGCAAGCAGGAGGTGTACACGATGTCCACGGCCGACACGCCGTCAGCATCTGCAGGACGTAAGCGAGCCGACGTACGCCGCAACGAGCAGAAGCTCCTGGACGCGGCCGCGGCCGTTTTCGTCCGCATGGGGATCGACGCCCCCGTGCGGGAGATCGCCGCGGAGTCGGGCCTCGGCATGGGCACGATCTACCGCCACTTCCCCACCCGGGCGGACCTGGTGGTGGCGGTCTTCCGGCATCAGGTCGACGCGCTCGCCGCCGCCGTCGACGCCGCGCCGACTGCCGGCACGCCGTACGAGGTCCTGCGGCAGTGGGTCCACCAATTCGCCGACTTCCTGGTCACCAAGCACGGCCTCGCCGAGGCGCTGCACTCGGACCAAGCGGGATTCGAGAGCTTGCACAACGAGTTCGTCGAGCGCCTGATGCCCGTGCTCGACCAGCTGTTGAAGGCGTCCGCTGCCGCTGGATACACGCGCTCCGACGTACGGGCCTACGACTTCATGCTCGCCATCGGCAACCTGTGCATCGGAGTGGAGAAATTCCGCGACTACCAGGCCCGCCGCATGATCGACCTGCTGCTCGCCGGCCTTGCCCAGACCGCCCCCACACCGACCGGCGCGGAGCCGGAACAGCGCTGACGCTGAGCGCTGGCGGCCCGGTGCGGGCAATGAGAAGGCGCACGGCACCCTGCCGACCGCGGCCGGGGCCATGCGCCTGCCAACCCAAGGGACCTCACTCTCGTCGGAGAAGAAGCGGGCCGTCGGACCGTCGTCCGGGACGGTGGCCAGGCGGATCGCGGAGACCGCGCCCTGCTGCGCGGTGCGCACCCCTTGGAAGGCGTTGAGGTCGGTGGCCGTGTAGCCGGGGCAGACGGCGTTGATCAGGATGTTCGTGTCGGCCAGCTCCTTGGCGTACTGCACGGTGACGGCGCGCCGACAGGGGTGACCCGTCCGCACGACCGAGCCCGTTCCGCCCGGCCATACCGCCCGCACGACCCGGCCCGTTCCGTGTGGCGCGGGCGGGTGCCCATTCCGCGTGGCGCGGGGGCCGCCCGACCCGTCCGCCGTGCGGCGGGAAACGCCAACAGCCCTCCCACCGTTACGCATTGGTGATCATCCGGCCCAAGGCCGATCACATGAAACGACGACGCTGAGCGCATTCGCCCTCGGCGCGGCCCGCATGGGCAGACAGCCGGTCGCGCCGGGGCATTCCGTATCCCGCGACGAACCATGGCGACCCATGACGAGCCGTCATAGGCCGTCAGGGGCCGTCATGCACCGTCACGGGCCGTAGAAGTGCGGAGAACGCATGCTGCTCAAGCGACTACTCACCCTGGCCTCAGCTGCAGCCGTGGTCGCCGTGGCCGGTACGGCATCGGCGGTCACGGCCGAGGCCGGCACCACCGGGTCCACCGGCACCATCGGGTCCACCGGCACCACCGAGTCCCGTACCACCAACACCGGTACCACCAACACCGTTCCGACCGAGACCAGTACGACCGCGCCCGCCGCCCTCACCCTGGTCACCGGTGACCGGGTCATGGTGACGTCGGTCAAGGACAGGATCACCTACACGCCGGTCGGTGGGAGCCGCGACGCCGGCTTCCGCGAGATACGCCGGCCCGACGGCGACGTGGAGGTGATCCCCGCGACGGCCGTGCCCTTCCTCGGGCATGGCCTCGACATGTCGCTGTTCGACGTCTCGGCACTGCGCTCGTACAGCGACACCGGCCGGATTCCGGTTCGCCTCTCCTTTGCGGCGGGCCAGAAGCCCACCGCACCTGCGGGCGTCACCCTGACATCGGTCAGCGGCAACACCGCGACCGGCTACCTGACTTCGAAGTCGGCCACGGCGTTCGGCACGGCGCTGCGGCAGCGCAACGCGACGGACGCGACCGACCCGCTGCCGCGTGGACTGACCAGCATGACGCTGGCCGGTGCGTCGGCACAGGTGCCGACGTCGGCGCGGTACGCGTTGAGCCCCGTACAGCTGAACATCACCGACCTGACCGGTGCCCCCGCCTCGAACGCGCTCGTCACCTTCGTCAACACCGACTCCTTCGACCGGCTATGGGCCGACCAGGTGCCCCTCTCCGACGGTGTCGCTCGCATTCAGGCACCCGCAGGCCACTACATGCTGATCGCCTCGTTCCAGGACGAGGACGCCGCCGGGAACACCACCGCGACCAGGCAGGTCGTGATGGACGACCTGACCGTGCCGTCCGGCACGGGCGGCGTGACCGCGTTCAACGTCAGCGAGGCCACCGCGTCCGACCGGATCACCGTGGGGACCCCGAGGCCGGCCACCCAGAACTCGCTGTCCGACAAGGTGCTGCGCACCGACGCGAACGGCGCGACTATGACGTTCTCCGCCGATGTCAGCGGAACGACTCCGCTCTACGTCAACGCGGTTGACACGCCCGCCACCGGCACTCTGTCCAACATGGTGGTGTGGAGCGGCTCCGCCGCGGACTACGGGTACGATCTGGCGTTCGTGTCGAAGGACAAGGTGCCGGCGAACGAGTCCTACCAGGCGAAGCCCGCCCGACTGGCCACTGTGCGCAACCGGTTGTACAAGTCTCCCGGATACTCTTCGGCAAGCGGGAACATGACGGCCGTACTGACCGATCCGGGGTTCGGCCTCTCCCTCACCTTCAGGCCGGCGATGTTCGGCACGGTGCTCACCGACTACGTCCTCTCCACCGGGGAAGGCACCTGGTCGGAGGAGATGACCACGCCCGACCACGTCACCTTCACGAGTCCGGCCGACCAGTACGTCGCAGGGCGCACCTACACCGAGGACTGGGGCAAGGGGCCGGTCGCCCCGACCTCGACCGTCGTGTGGAACGGCCGGGCCTGTGCGATGTGCACCGCCGGTGGAACGCTGAACATCGGTCTGGAGTCTCTCGGTGACAGCGGCCCGGGGCACTCGGGTGTCCTCCTGTTCGGCATGCCGGCCTCGTACCACCTCACCGCGTACCGCGACGGCACCCAAATAGGCGAGACGACCTCTACTCAGCCGCTGACGACCACCGGGCAGCCGCTGACCCCGGCCACCTACCGCGCGGTCGCGGACCTGGACGTGGGCGGTTCGAGCCTCGGCACCACGAGCCACACCGATCTCACGATGAAGTACACGCCCGACGCCCCGAGCGCCGGCGCGTCCGACTGCGACGGCGGGTCGGGGACCGTGCCCTGCCAGGTGCTTCCGATGCTGGGCGCGCACTACGACCTGGCCGGTCTTGACCTGTCGGACACCAGCACGACGCCCCGCCAGCAGTTGCACTTGACGGTCGATCACCTGGCCGTGAACGGTGCCGGCTCCGACAGCCCGGTCACCGCGGCGACCGTGGACGTCTCGTACGACGGGGGAAAGACCTGGCAGCAGGCGAGGCTCACAGGAGCGGCCGGCGACTACGTCGCGTCCTGGCCCAACTCCCCCGTCCACAGCGGTGTTCTGCCGGCGATCCGGGTCACCGCCGCCGACGCCGCCGGTAACACGCTGAGCCAGACCGTCACCAACGCCTACCGCATCGGGAGCGCCCAGTGAGAAGACTTCTCCGCGTCGGCACTGGGCTGGGGGCCATCCTGGCCGCGACGCTCCCCATCGCCGTACCCGCCTCCGCCACGCCTGCCTCCGCCACGACGCGGATGGCAGGGGCCGGCCCCGTTCCGCAGGCATCAGCGGGCCTGTCAGCGGTGCATGACGTGTGTCCGACAGCCGCGCCCGGCCATGCCCGGTGCTACGCGCAGATACGCACCGACCCGGGCGGCGTTCGCGGTGTGCGAAGCGCCGACGCGCTGCCCGCGGGTTACGGCCCGGCCGATCTGCGCGCCGCCTACGACCTGCCGGACACGGGCGGCGCGGGACAGACGGTCGCCGTGGTGGTTGCCGGTGACGACGCCACCGCGGAAGCCGATCTCGCCGTCTACCGCACGACCTACGGCCTCCCCGCCTGCACGACCGCGAACGGCTGCTTCAGCAAGGTGAACCAGGAAGGCGCAGCCGGCCCGCTGCCCGAAGACATGGGCTGGGAAGGCGAGACCGCGCTCGACCTGGCCATGGTCTCCGCCGCGTGCCCGCAGTGCCACATCCTCCTGGTGGAGAGCGACGACACCGAGTTCGCCGACTTCGCCGCCGCGGAGAACACCGCGGCCCGGCTCGGCGCGACCGAGATCTCCAACAGCTACGGCGACACGGAATCGGGCTCCTTGGTGAAGTACGCCTCGGCCTACTCCCACCCGGGCGTGGCGATCACCGTCGCCAGCGGTGACAGCGGCTACGGCCTGCCGAGCTTCCCCGCCGATCTGGACTCCGTGGTCTCCGTCGGCGGCACGTCGCTGAAGCGGGCCGACAACGCGCGCGGCTGGAACGAGACGGTGTGGAACTCGCAGAAGGGAGGCGCGGGCAGCGGGTGTTCGGCGTGGGTCGACAAGCCGGCCTGGCAGCACGACGCGAACTGCCCCGGCCGTATGGTCGCGGACGTCGCCGCGGTCGCCGACCCGGACACCGGTGTCGCCATCTACGACAGCCTGGACGGTTGGAGCGTGGGAAGCGGCACCAGCGCCTCGGCCCCCCTTGTCGCCGGAATCATCGGGCTGGCCGGCCATCCCGGACACTTTCCCGACGCGTCTTACCTCTACGCGCACTCCGCCGGTCTGAACGATGTCGTCGGTGGGAGCAACGTGCTCGTGACCGAGTGCGGCGGCGACTACCAGTGCACCGGCCGACCGGGCTACGACGGCCCCACGGGGCTCGGCACACCTGCCGGTCTGTCGGCATTCTGACCGCGCTTCGCGTCGAGTGACGCACCGCTTGTGCGGCGGGCCACCGGCCCGCCGCACACGTACCGGCGCGGTGCAACTCCTATCGCGCCGGCCGGTCAGCGCTGGAAGAACGGCCAGACGATGAGCAACACCATCAGCGCCCCGAAGAACACCCACTGAGTGGTGTGCATCGTGAAGTGGCAGGTCACGGTGCTGGTGGGGTTCCGTGCCCCAGTGCTCGCGCTGGTCGCGCGCGGTAGTCTGCCGTGTAGATCGTCGATGGTGGACCTCCAGGTACTGGAACGGATCGCCGCGCGCCGCGCGGAACTGGACAGTCTGGAAGAACAGCTGGTCAAGCAACTGGACCAGGTGCGGGCCGAGCGGGACGAACTCGCAGTCGCCGAGCGGGCTCCGGCGCGGATGAGCGAGCAGATCGCCGGGGAACGGGCTGCCGTCGTACCAGCGTCGGCGCAGGTCGGCGGGCGGTGCTGTCGTCGGTCGTTTTTCCGCTTGCTGCTCATTCGGTGGCCGATCCTCCGGCGGGGGATCCGCTACGAGCTCTGCGTCGGGCGATTGTCCCGG
>NZ_JBHJUW010000077.1:0-39233 GCF_042268205.1 Streptomyces sp. NPDC056160 | reverse complement strand
GCGCCGGCCGTGTGTGTGCGTGCGGGGAGGGCCTGGCTTGCGCGGGGCGGCGACGACGCCCGGCTGTGTGGTTCCCGGGCGGGCCCTGTGCGGATTGACCTGATCTCATCCGTAAGGAGGAGATTCCAGGCCTTCGGGTCCACTCTCCGTGGGACGCGGAAATGCTCCCCGCCGGGGATGACCGGGGCTCGCGGGACTGATGGGCTGGGGGATGTGCAACCCCGTATCCCCAGGCAGTCGGCCCGCGAGCAGGACATCGGCCGTCCGGACGACGACACCGGGCTCAGTGCCGAGCTGGTGGCCGTGGTCGGCGCTGCCCGCCGGAGGGCGGTCCGGGACGGGGACCGGCAGATCGACACCGCCCACCTGCTGCACACCCTCCTGGAGTCGGACCCCGAGGTGCGCGAGGCTTTCGGAGGAGGCCCGCCGATCGTCCGGCTGCTCGGCTACCTCGTCCAGCGCAGCATCGGGTACGGCCTGCGCTGGCAGACCGGCGTGGAGGACTCCGGCGCGCTGCCCGTGGTGAACGAGGCCGCGGTCGCCGAGGCCGGGTCCGCCGGGGTCGGGGCCGCCGAGGCCGAGGGCTGGTCACCGGTGGCGTCGGCCGCCCTGGTGCACGCCCGTGCGCTCGCCGCCCGCCGCGGGGACGAACCGGCGCGCGGCACCGACCTCCTCTCCGGAATCGTCGCGGACCCCGGGGCGCGGGCCGTCGAGGTACTCGCCCGTGCGGGAATCGACGCACGGGAGCTGGCCGCCGGCCTCCGGAGGGCGAACGGGGGCGAGTCCGGCCCCGGAGGCGAGTCCGGGACGCCCGGAGCCGGGACCGGGAGTGCGGCAGGAGCGGGATTCGGGACCGGGGCCGGGCCCCGGGAACGGACGGAGCAGTACGCCGGTGACGGCGGCCCCGCCCGCTGATCCCGGCCACCCCTGCTCTGCCCCCGCACGCCCCACCGTCCAGCCGGTGAGACAGGTGCCAACGGGGGTGACGCTCATGTCGTCGCCTGTCATCATGTGCCGGTGGTTACGTCTGGGATCAGTCAGGGGCAGTCCGGCAAAGGCGTCGGGCTCGGGCTCGCGCTCGTCTCGGCGGTCGCCTTCGGCGGCTCCGGGGTCGCGGCCAAGCCGCTGATCGAGGCGGGCCTCGACCCGCTGCACGTCGTCTGGCTGCGCGTCACCGGCGCGGCCCTCGTCATGCTGCCGCTCGCCGTACGCCATCGTGCGCTGCTGCGCCGCCGCCCCCTGCTGCTCGCCGGGTTCGGGCTGCTGGCCGTGGCGGGCGTCCAGGCGTGCTACTTCGCCGCGCTCTCCCGCATCCCCGTCGGGGTGGCCCTGCTCATCGAGTACCTGGCCCCGGCCTTGGTGCTCGGCTGGGTCCGCCTCGTGCAGCGGCGCCCGGTCACCCGGGCCGCCGCCCTCGGCGTGGTCCTCGCCGCGGCCGGACTCGCCTGCGTCGTGGAGGTGTGGTCCGGGCTGCGCTTCGACGTCCTCGGGCTGCTCCTCGCCCTGGGCGCCGCCTGCTGCCAGGTCGGCTACTTCGTCCTGTCCGACCAGGGCGGCGACGCCGGCGACGAGGCGCCCGACCCGCTGGGCGTCGTCGCGTACGGGCTGCTCGTCGGCGCCGTCGTACTGACCGTCGTGGCCCGGCCCTGGGGCATGGACTGGAGCGTGCTCTCCCACAGCGCGCGCATGAACGGCACGGCGGTGCCCGCGGCCGTCCTGCTGGTGTGGATCGTGCTGGTCGCCACGGTCCTCGCCTACGTCACAGGCGTGCTCTCCGTGCGTCGGCTCTCGCCGCAGGTGGCGGGCGTGGTGGCCTGTCTGGAGGCGGTCATCGCGACCGTGCTGGCCTGGGTGCTGCTCGGTGAGCACCTCTCCGCCCCGCAGGTCGCCGGTGGTGCCGTCGTCCTCCTGGGCGCCTTCATCGCGCAGTCCTCGGCACCGGCGAGGACAGCGGGGGAAGTGGTCGCGGGCGGGGCGGCCGACAGGGAGTTGTCGGCGCGCGGGACGACGGTCTAGGCTGCCGATCATGCACACACGCGCACTCGTCGTCTCGCCTCCGGCCGCCTGAGGCGGGCCTCCTTCGACGAGCCCGGCGCCCCTGCCCGACCAGCGGAACGTCCGCGGCGCGGGGCACGGCCGGGCCTGACGGTGCTGCCCGCAGAAGAAGTCCGACGACCCCACCGCACCGGGGTCCTCCCTGCCGAACTTCTGCACTCTGCGGAGAGAACTCGTGTCGCATGCTTCCTCCGGCCTGCCCGTCGGGCGTGGCCTCCTCTACCTGATCGTCGCCGGTGTCGCCTGGGGCACCGCCGGTGCCGCCGCCTCCCTGGTCTACCGTGCCAGTGACATGGGACCGGCGGCGCTGTCCTTCTGGCGCTGCCTCGCGGGCGTCGTACTGCTGCTCGCCGTCCGCCTGCTGCGCCCGCGGGTGCGCTCCGCGACGCCGGTCTCCCGCGGCGGCGCGCTGCTGCGGGCCGGTGCCACCGGGCTCGGGCTCGCCGTGTTCCAGACCGCCTACTTCGCCGCCGTGTCCGCGACCGGGCTGGCCGTGGCGACCGTCGTCACCCTCGGCGCCGGGCCCGTCTTCATCGCGCTCGGCGCCCGCCTCACCCTGGGCGAACGGCTCGGCCGCTGCGGTGCAGTCGCCGTCGCCGGTTCGCTGGCCGGGCTCGCGGTGCTGGTGCTCGGCAGCGGGGGCGCCACCGTACGGCCGTGGGGGGTGCTGCTCGCCCTCGCCTCCGCGGCCGGGTACAGCGGCATGACGCTGCTGACCCGCCGGTGGGGGCGGGGCGGCGGCGCCGACCACTCCGCCACGACCGTGGGGGCCTTCGCGGTGGCCACGCTGTGCCTGCTGCCGCTCGCCGCCGCGGAGGGGCTGGTCCCGCACACCGTCGAGCCGGTCCGGCTGCTGTGGCTGCTCGCCTACGTCGGCACGGTGCCGACGGCCCTCGCCTACGCCCTCTACTTCGCGGGCGCGGCCGTCGTCCGCTCGGCCACCGTGTCCGTGATCATGCTCCTGGAGCCGGTCAGCGCGGCGGTCCTGGCGGTCGCCCTGCTGGGCGAGCGGCTGACGACGGCGACCCTCCTCGGCACCGCGCTGATGCTCGGCTCCGTCGGCGGCCTGGCCGTCGCGGAGACCCGCGGGGCCCGGTCCCCGGCGGAGGAACCCGCCTTGGTGTGAGGAGGGGCCCCCCATCCATGGCTCCCGGGATCCCGGGCCGCCGGCCGCCAGGGCCCGGGAGACCCCTCCCCGCCGTCGGTGGCGCCGCCTACAGCTCCGCGAGGTATCCGGGAACCTCGGTGCCGGGCGCGAGGTCCCCCTCCGGGAGGGGGGTGCCGTACGTCCTGCGGACCGGGACCACGCCGGCCCAGTGGGGGAGTGCCAGGTCCTCGGGCTCGTCGCTGACGCCGCCTGTGCGCAGCTTGGCCGAGACCGCCGCCAGATCGAGGCGGAGCACGGCGGTCGCGGCCAGTTCCTTGGCGTTTCCCGGACGGGAGTCGGCCGCCCGGCCGGGCACCACGTGGTCGACCAGCACGTCCAGGGCCAGCCGCTTCTCCTCCGGGTCGGTCACCTGGTGGGCGGTTCCGTGCACCACGACACTGCGGTAGTTGATCGAGTGGTGGAAGGCGGAGCGGGCCAGGACCAGGCCGTCGACATGGGTGACCGTCAGACAGACCTGCAGGCCCGGGTCGGCCTGCCCTGCCATGCGCAGCGGGCGCGAGCCGGTCGAGCCGTGCACATACAGCCGCTCGCCCA
This sequence comes from Streptomyces sp. NPDC056160, assembly GCF_042268205.1. Lineage (NCBI taxonomy): Bacteria > Bacillati > Actinomycetota > Actinomycetes > Kitasatosporales > Streptomycetaceae > Streptomyces > Streptomyces sp. NPDC056160. The sequence continues at coordinate 35,476 of NZ_JBHJUW010000077.1, read as the reverse complement.
CCCGGCCGTAGAGCGTCGGCAGCACCACGGGTGCCCCGTCGCGGACGAAGCCCAGGTGGCAGACGTACCCCTCGTCGAGTATCGCGTGCACCAGTTCCTTGTCGTACGACGCCCGATCCGCGGACCGGGTGGGGACGGTGCGGTCGGTCGGCGGGTAGGTGTCGGCCGTCGGTGTCGGCTGCTGGGTCCCCTGCATTGCGCTCTCCATTGCACTAGTGCATAATTGTATTTGTGCTAGGAGAATATCGGATCGAAGGGCGGCGCGCAGCAGAAATCGCGGCGAGCGTCGAGCGCGCGGTGGGCTCAGGAGAGCTCGAACCGGGGCAACTGCTGCCGCCCATGCGCGAGTTGGCGGTGCACATCGGCGTCAATCCCAATACCGTCGCGGCCGCGTACAGAGTGCTGCGCGAGCGCGGGGTGATCGAGACCGCCGGGCGCCGGGGGAGCCGGGTGCGGCCCGCCCCTGCCACCACCGGACGGGACCGCATCCGCGTCGAGGTACCCGAGGGTGTGTGCGACGTGTCCGCCGGGAACCCGGATCCGGCCCTGCTGCCGCCACTGGCGCCGGCCTTCGCGGCGGCCGCGGCCCAGGGCGACCGCGCTCCCGTGCTCTACGGCGCCCCGGCCGTGGACCCCGACCTGGCCCGCCTGGCCCGGGCCGACCTGGACGAGGCGGGCGTGCCGGACGGGCCGCTCGCCGTGATGACCGGCTCACTGGACGGCGTCGAGCGGGTCCTCACCGCCCACCTCAAACAGGGGGACACGGTCGCCGTGGAGGACCCGGGCTGGGGCAGGACGCTCGACCTGGTTCCGGCGCTCGGGCTGCGTACGGTGCCGATGGGCGTCGACGACGAGGGGCCGCGCGTCGACGCCGTGCGCGAGGCCCTCGCGGGCGGCGCGCGGGCGCTGATCGTCACCGACCGGGCGCAGAACCCGACGGGTGCGGCGCTGAGCGCCACGCGCGCGCGTGCCCTGCGGACCGTCCTGGCTGAGCACCCGGAGACCGTGCTCATCGAGGACGACCACGCCCACGGCATCGTCGACCTCCCGCTGCACCCGCTCGCCGGGGCCACCCGGCACTGGGCCTTCGTCCGGTCGGTCGCCAAGGCCTACGGCCCCGACCTGCGCCTCGCCGTGCTCACCGGCGACGAGGTCACGGTCGACCGGGTGCGCGGACGGCAGCGGCTCGGGCCCGGCTGGGTCAGCCTGCTGGTGCAGCGGGCCGTGGTACGGCTGCGGACGGACGGGGCGCTGGACACCCGGGCGGTGGCGGCGGAGTACAGCCGACGGCGTGAGCTGCTCATCGGCGCGCTGGCAAAGCGGGGTGTGGCCGCGCACGGGCGCAGCGGGATGAACGTGTGGGTGCCCGTGCCGGACGAGACGGGTGTCGTCGCACGGCTGCTGCACGCGGGCTGGGCCGTGGCCCCGGGCGCCCTGTTCCGGCTGAACGAGCCGCCGGGCGTCCGGATCACCGTCTCGACGCTGCGGGAGGGCGAGGCCGGGCGGCTGGCGGACGCGGTGGCGGCGGCTCTGAGGCCGGTTCCGGAGCGGACGTACGTCTGAGCGGCGGGGGCCGGGCTCTTCCGGCCCGGCATGCGGCTACGGGTTCGTGGCCGCTGCCGCTGCCGCTGCCACTCCCGCTGTCGCCGCGGCGGCCGGGGGCTGCGCGCCGGGGCCGGCCGACTGCTCCGGCGGCAGGGAGCCGGCGGCGCCGGCGTGCCGGGTGCCGCGCCCGGACCTGGCCTGGGTCAGGGCCGCTCCCGCCAGGACGATCACCGCGCCGACCGGCGTCGACCAGGTCAGGTGCTCGCCGAGGACGGCGACACCGGCACCCGCGGCGATGATCGGCACGAAGTAGGTGACCATCTGGGCGGTCGTCGGACCGACCTCGGCGACGAGCCCGTACTGCACGAGCATCGCGAAGCCCGTGCCCAGGGCGCCCAGCGCGGCGACCGAGAGCAGCGGGAGGACGTCCACGTGGCTCGGCACATCGCTGAACATCGGAGTGACGACCGCCAGTTGCACCGTCGCCAGCAGCAGCTGACCGCCGGTCAGCGACAGGTGCGACTCCTGGGAACCGGCCAGCGTGCGCCGGACGTAGATCCAGCCGACCGGGTAGCTCAGCGAGGCCAGCAGCGCCATCGCCGTGCCGCCGGCGTCCAGGCCCTGGAAGCCCTGCCAGGCGCCGAGCACGGTCAGCACCCCGAGGAATCCGAGCCCGAGGCCCGCGACCCGCACCCGGGTCGGGCGGTCCTCGGAGAGGGCGACCAGGGACAGCGCCATGCCCCACAGGGGCGAGGTGGCGTTGCAGATGCCCGCGAGGGTGGACGGGATGGTCAGCTCCGAGTACGCGAAGAGCGAGAACGGCAGCGCGTTGAGGAAGAATCCGGCGACCGCCAGATGACCCCACGTGCGGGCGCCGCGCGGCAGCCCCTGCCGCTTCACCGCCATCGCCACGGCCAGCACCGCGGTGCCGAACACCAGCCGTCCCAGCGTCACCTGGAAGGGCGCGAAGCTCCGCGTGCCCACCTTCATGAACAGGAAGCTGAACCCCCAGACCAGCGCCAGGAAGGCGAAACGGACCCGCCAGTGCAGCGGGCCGCGGGCCGGGCCGGCCGGGACGGGCGACGAGGGTGGCGAGGACGCGGTCGTGGAACTCATGACCGTAGCGTGCCTGCCCACATCCTCGTAGCACAATCGAGAATTCTCGCCGGGTACCTCGTAGTATCGCTTACATGTTGAACCTGGAGCGCCTGCGCACCCTGGACGCCCTCGCCCGGCACGGCTCCGTCAGCGGCGCGGCCGACGGACTGCACGTGACGACCTCGGCGGTCTCGCAGCAGATGGCCAAGCTGGAACGGGAGGTGGGCCAGCGGCTCCTGGCCAGGAACGGCCGGGGCGTGCGGCTCACGGACGCCGGCCGCCTCCTCGCCGAGCACGCGGCTCGCATCCTCTCCCAGGTCGAGCTGGCCCAGTCCGACCTGGAGGCCCAGCGCGGCCAGGTGGTCGGCGAACTGCGGCTCGCCGCGTTCCCCACCGGCGCCCGCGGACTGTTCCCCGCCGCGCTGTGCCATCTGCGCGCGCGGCACCCGGCCCTCGGCGTCACCACCGCCGAGGTGGAACCCGCGCCCGCGCTGCGGGCCGTGCTGCGCGGTGACGCCGACCTGGCCGTGGTGCTCGACTGGTACAACAAGCCGCTGCCCGTGCCCGAAGGGCTCACCCGGGCGCCGATCCTCGACGACCCCGTCGACGTCGCGATGCCGGCGACGCACCGGCACGCGGACCGCGCCGAGGCCGCCCTGGAGGACTTCGCCGACGACGACTGGATCACCTGGGGCGACGACGAGTTCTGCCACGAGTGGCTGCTGGACACCCTGCGCTCCAAGGAGGTGGAACCACGCGTCGCGCACCGCGCCCAGGAGCACGCCACTCAGCTCGCGCTGGTCGCCGCGGGCCTCGGTGTCTGTGTCGCGCCCAGACTCGGGCGGGGGCCGCTGCCCGCCGGGGTGCGGACGGTCCCCGTGCGGCAGGCCGTACGCCGGCATGTCTACGCCGTCTGGCGGGCCGACGCCGACCGCCGGCCCTCGATCCGCGCGGCGGTCGAGGCCCTCCGGGCCGCGGGTGAGCAGGTCGCCTGAGCGGCGACCCGACCGCGGGGCGGGGTTCGCGGCCTCAGGCCAGTTCGATCTCGTCCCCGCTGACGGAGATCCTCCGGGCGGGCAGCGGCCGGGTCGCGGGTCCCTTCCTGACGCTCCCGTCGGCCACGGAGAACTCGCTGTGGTGGCAGGGGCAGCGGATCACACCGTTCGCGATCCCCGTCACCGAGCAGCCCTGTTGGGTGCAGGCCGAGGAGAAGGGCCGGGAACCGGCCCTTCTCGGGCTGGGGGACGACGAAGCCCCGGTCGGCGAAGATCTTCCCGCCGCCCTCCGGGATGTCGGACGTCTTGGCGAGCGCCCCCGAGGCCCCTGCCTGACCGGGGGCCTCGGCCGGGTCCCCCGACGCCGGCTTGTCGCCCCCGGACCCGCAGGCGGTCAGGGCGACGGCGGGCCCGGCCGCCCCCAGCACCGCGACGACGGTACGGCGGGCCGGTCCCTGCTGGGGATGGATCGATGCGCTGGTCATGCCGGCGTTCCCTTCCTGCGGACTCCGTGACGCTCCCTTGCGCACAGGAGTACGTCCGGCCGGCGCCGGGCGTACACCCGTGGCGTCGGCCCGGGCGCCCCCCATGGCGTCGAGTTCGCGTCCGGAGCCGCACGCGGCGCCAGTAACCTGGGGCGATGCTCAAGGAAGTCAACGCGACCCGCTTCATCACACCCCTGCGGGAGGGCGGCTCGCTGCCGGGGCTCGTCGAGGCCGACGACTTCGGGACGTACGTCCTGAAGTTCAGCGGCGCCGGACAGGGCCGCAAGACGCTCGTCGCCGAGGTCGTGTGCGGCGAGTTGGCCCGGCGGCTGGGGTTCCGGGTGCCCCCGCTGGTGGCCATCGGCCTCGATCCCGTCCTCGGACTCGGCGAACCCGACGAGCAGGTGCAGGAACTGCTGCGCTCCAGCGGGGGTACCAATCTCGGGATGGACTTCCTCTCCGGTGCCCTCGGGTTCGACCCGCTGGCCTTCCCGGTGGGCGCCGAGGAGGCCGGGCGGATCGTCTGGTTCGACGCGCTCGTGAACAACGTGGACCGCTCCTGGCGCAACCCGAACCTGCTCCATCGGCGCGGCGAGCTGTGGCTCATCGACCACGGCGCGACGATGATCTGGCACCACAACTGGCCCGGCGCCGAGGCCTCCGCAGCCCGCCCGTACGACGCCTCCGAGCACGTACTCGCGCCGTTCCGCCCGGACCTCGCGGCCGCCGCCGCACGGCTCGCCCCGATCGTCACCGCGGACCTGCTCGCCGAGGTGACCGCCGAGATCCCGGACGCCTGGCTGACCGGCGAGCCCGGCTTCGGCACTCCCGACGAACTGCGCCGCGCCTACGCCCGGCCGCTGCTCGCACGGGCCGCCGTGATCCACGAACGCATCCAGGGCATCGAGGGGGCCAAGTGAGCGACCAGCCCATGACCGGCGGCGAGCCGGTGGGGGACCACCCCGTGCAGGGTGGCCGTCGGGGGGACCGCCCCATGCAGGGTGGCCGTCCGGCGGGGGACCACCACATCCTCGGCGGCCGGCAGGCCGGGGAGCGCCACATCATCGGCGGCCGTACGAGTGACCGGGACGTCTTCGAGTACGCCCTGCTGCGGATCGTCCCACGCGTCGAGCGCGGCGAGCGCATCAACGCCGGTGTACTCCTCTACTGCCGGGCCAAGGCCTACGTAGGCGCCCGCACCCACCTCGACGAGGCCCGGCTGCTGGCGCTCGACCCGCGGGCCGACGTGGCGGGCGTGCGGGCCGCCCTCGCCGCCGTGGAACGTGTCTGCGCGGGCGGGAGCGCCGCCGGGCAGGCGGCGGGCGACGACGCCGGGCGGCGGTTCCGCTGGCTGGCCGCGCCCCGCTCCACGATCGTCCAGCCCGGCCCGGTGCACACCGGCCTCACCCTGGACCCCGCCGCGGAGACGGAACGGTTGCTGGACCTTCTGGTGAGGTAATGGATCACACGCGCCCCGTGTGCCGTTGACACCGGGTGCCAGGGCTTCTAGCGTCACATCCACCGAAGGTACTAAGCGGTCGCTCACCGCAGACCGGACCCCCGGACCGCTTCGCCGGACCGGGCGCCGGTCCGGTCCCGGCCGGGTTCTCTCAAGGGCGAGGAGAAGCAGCAATGTCCACCACTGACCAGCGGGTGGCCGTCGTCACCGGGGCCGCGCGCGGCATCGGCGCCGCCACCGCCGTACGACTGGCCGCCGAGGGCCGCGCCGTCGCCGTGATCGACCTCGACGAGGCCGCCTGCAAGGACACCGTGGAGAAGATCACCGCGGCCGGCGGGCGGGCCGTCGCGATCGGCGCCGACGTCTGTGACGAGGCGCAGGTGGAGGCGGCGATCGCGCGCATCGCCGAGGAACTCGGCGCGCCGACGATCCTCGTCAACAACGCGGGCGTGCTCCGTGACAACCTGCTGTTCAAGATGAGCGTCTCCGACTGGGACACCGTCATGAACGTGCACCTGCGCGGCTCGTTCCTGATGACCCGCGCGATCCAGAAGCACATGGTGGACGCGGGCTTCGGCCGGATCGTCAACCTCTCCTCGTCCTCCGCGCTCGGCAACCGCGGCCAGGTCAACTACTCGGCCGCCAAGGCGGGCCTGCAGGGCTTCACCAAGACGCTGGCCAAGGAGCTGGGCAAGTTCGGCATCACCGCCAACTCCGTCGCCCCGGGCTTCATCGCCACCGAGATGACCAAGGCCACCGCCGAACGCGTCGGCATGGGCTTCGAGGACTTCAAGGCCGCCGCCGCGACCCAGATCCCGGTGCAGCGCGTGGGCGAGCCGGAGGACATCGCCAACGCGATCGCCTTCTTCACGGGTGACGCCGCCGGCTTCGTCTCCGGCCAGGTGCTCTACGTCGCCGGCGGACCGCTCAACTAAGGAAACGCGCACATGACTTCCGTGGAACCCCACGCGCTCTCCGGCAAGGTCGCCATCGTCACCGGCGCCAGCCGCGGCATCGGCTACGGCATCGCCGAGGCGATGGTGGCCCGGGGCGACCGGGTGTGCATCACCGGCCGCAACGAGGACGCCCTGAAGGAGGCCGTCGAACGGCTCGGCACCGACCGGGTCATCGGCGTCGCGGGCAAGGCCCACGACGAGGCCCATCAGGCGGAGGCCGTCGACCGCGTCATGGAGGCGTTCGGCCGCGTCGACCACCTGGTCAACAACGCCGGGACCAACCCGGTGTTCGGTCCGCTCGCCGACCTCGACCTGAACGTGGCGCGCAAGGTCTTCGAGACCAACGTGATCTCCGCGCTCGGCTTCGCCCAGCGCACCTGGCACGCCTGGCAGAAGGACAACGGCGGCGCCGTCGTGAACATCTCCTCCATCGCCGGCCTCGCCCCCTCGCCGTTCATCGGCGCCTACGGCGTCAGCAAGGCCGCGATGATCAACCTGACCCAGCAGCTCGCACACGAGTTCGCGCCGAAGGTCCGGGTCAACGCCATCGCCCCCGGTGTGGTGAAGACGAAGTTCGCGCAGGCGCTGTTCGAGGGCCGCGAGGAGGAGGCCGCCGCGGCCTACCCGCTCGGCCGGCTCGGCGTGCCTTCCGACATCGGCGGCGCGGCGGCGTTCCTCACCTCCGAGCAGTCCGACTGGATCACCGGGCAGACGCTCGTCGTCGACGGCGGCATTTTCCTCAACGCCGGTGTGGGCTGACCGGAGCGCTCGGGACCCCGTCCACCGGTAGGTCGACCAGTCGCTTCGTCGACCTACCGGTGGAGTCGTGGACCGGCCGGCGAGCGCGCACGAGGTCCACGAGGACGTCGTCGGCCCCCTGCACTCCATGGTCCCCACGGGCCTCACCGGCTCACCGGCCACACCACGGGCTTCTTCGACGACTTCAGCGACCCCGGCGTCGTCAGGGCCCGCGTCCCCCTCACCGAGCTCACCGAGTTCCAGCTCCTGCACAACTGCAGGGCCGTCGCCGGAGCCGTAGCGGTTGCCGGCGTACCGGAGGGCCGGCCGGCGGAACTGCCCCGCAAGGCCAGCCGGCAGGCGGGGCATCGGCCCGGCATCGGCCGGGGCCCGGGGCCGTTGTCAGTGGTCGCCTGTAGGTTCAGTCGGCAGGAAGTGACCGCACATCGTGAGGACGTTGACGTGACCGACATCGCCATGCTGCCCGAGTCCTGGCGCGGGGTTCTGGGCGACGAACTGCAGCAGCCCTACTTCAAGGAGCTGACCGAGTTCGTCGAGGAGGAGCGGGCGAAGGGTCCTGTGTACCCGCCGCGCGAGGAGGTCTTCGCCGCGCTGGACGCCACGCCCTACGAGCGGGTGAAGGTGCTCGTCCTCGGGCAGGACCCCTACCACGGGGAGGGCCAGGGACACGGCCTGTGCTTCTCGGTGCGCCCCGGCGTGAAGGTCCCGCCGTCGCTGCGCAACATCTACAAGGAGATGCACCAGGAGCTGGGCACCCCGATCCCCGACAACGGCTATCTGATGCCGTGGGCCCAGCAGGGCGTGCTGCTGCTGAACGCGGTGCTCACGGTCCGCTCCGGCGAGGCCAACTCCCACAAGGGGCGGGGCTGGGAGAGGTTCACCGACGCGGTGATCCGCGCGGTGGCCGGCCGGCCCGACCCGGCGGTCTTCGTACTGTGGGGCAACTACGCGCAGAAGAAGCTGCCGCTGATCGACGAGACGCGGCACGTGGTGGTCAAGGGGGCGCATCCGTCGCCCCTGTCGGCGAAGAAGTTCTTCGGCTCCCGTCCCTTCACCCAGATCGACGAGGCGGTGGCGCGGCAGGGGCACGAGCCGATCGACTGGCGGATTCCGGACCTGGGCTGAGCGGACAGGGCCCCGGCCCCGGCAGGGAGGAGCGCGGGCGCGGGGCGGAGGCCCCCGGCAGTGCGCGCGCCCGTGCCCGTGGTCGTGTCGGTGTCCGTGTCCGGACACGGGGTGAGAGGTGGGGCCTCGCGCGGGCCGCCTGAGCCGGATTGCCGCTGGGTGCGGTTAGCGTCGGGGGAGTCGGGTCGGGGAGAGGGCAGGAGGGCGCCGTGACCAAGTGGCAGGAGCCGACGGCGGGTGACGCCGTGCTCACGCGGATCGGCCAGAGCGTCATGCTGCACCACGCCGGTGACCGCGAGGAGGCCCGGGTACGGTTCCTCGCCCTGTGGCGCGAGATCGGCGTGGAGGGCGACCCCCTGCACCGCTGCACGCTGGCCCACTACATGGCGGACACCCAGGACGACCCCTGCGACGAACTGGCCTGGGACCTCCGGGCGCTGTCCGCCGCCGAGGAACTCACCGACGACCGGCTCGCCGGGCACGAGGGCGCGCCGGCGGCCCGCGCCCTGTACCCGTCCCTGCATCTGAACCTGGCCGCCGACTACGTGAAGCTCGGCCGCTCCGAAGCCGCCCGCAGCCACCTCCGGCACGCGCGTTGCACGGCGGGCGGCCTCGCCGACGACAGCTACGGCGACGGGGTCCGCGCGGCGATCCACCGGCTGGAACTGCGGCTGGGCGACGACGGACCCGACCTCGGGGAGGACCCGGGGGGACCGCCCCGCCAGCGGTCTTAGCAACGTGCTCGACGGGCCGTGGCGACGGCGCTCGACGGCCGTGGCGACGGTGCTCAACGGCCGTAGGTCTGGCCGCAGATCCTCGCCTCGGGGCTGTTCGGGCGCCAGCCGCCGTACTGCTTGCCGAGGGCGCAGACGCCCGGGGCGGCCGGTACCGGCGGCCGGTGCGGAGCGGGGGCTTTGGCGCGGTGCGACACAGGGGGCCGCGACGGTGCGGGCGCGGGCCGGTGTGCGGGGCGGGCGGGGGAGTGCGGGGCCGGGTGCTGGTGCCGCGCCGGCGGCTCCGGGGCGGCGGGGGCGTGCGGGTGCGCGGCCGGTTCCGGGGCGGCCGGGGGGCGCGTACGGGCGGCCGGCCGGGGTGAGTCGGAGGAACCGGCGCGCTCCAGGGCCTCCCGGGCGGGAGCCTGCACGGCGCGCGGCCCGGCACTGCCCTCGGCGCGCGGGGCCGGGGCCGCCGAGGCGGCCGCCCCAGGCGCGGAGGGCGACCGCTGGACCGTGACGCAGCCGGTCAGAGCCGAGACGGCCACGGTGATCAGGAGCGTTGCGGCGGTGGTCGTTCGATGCACCCGCGCCACTGTGCTGCGTCCGCGCAGCGCGCGGCCCGCGGACGGGCGCAGGATGCCCCGCACGGGTGATCTCGTGCCCCGTAGGGAGTGGGCGCCGTGCGGCCGGGTGACGTCGCGTGCCCGGCTCCGTCAGTCTCCGGTCACGCCGTCGAGGCGTTCGCGGAGCAGGTCGGCGTGGCCGTTGTGGCGGGCGTACTCCTCGATCATGTGCGTGTAGATCCACCGCAGGTTGAAAGGCTCGTCGCTGAACCTGCTCCGGCCCTTCGACAGGTCGTCCAGGCCGAGGCCGGCGGTGAGGCGTCGTGCGGCCTCGATCTCCGCCTGCCAGGTGGCGTGGGCCTCGGCCCAGGTGTCGGAGTCGGTGACGTGGAAGTCGCCGTCGGGGTCCTGCTCGTCGTAGTGGAGCGGCCCCGCCTCCTCGCCGGCCAGCACCCTGCGGAACCAGGCCCGTTCCACCTCCGCCATGTGCCGCACCAGCCCCAGCAGGGTCAGCTCGGACGGCGCGGCGGACGCGGTGCGCAGCTGTTCGTCGGTCAGGCCCTCGCACTTCCACGCCAGCGTCTGCCGGTGGTAGTCCAACCAGCCCTCCAGCATGCCGCGTTCGTCGGCGTTGGGGGCGGGCTCGCGGCGCTCGGTCGTCGTCATGCGTCGATCCTCGCTCAGGCGCGGACCTCACACCACGGGTTTTCCGCCGCCGCCGAGCATGCCCTCCAGCAGCTCCCGCAGCCCGGCCCGCACCTCGTCGAGTTCCGGGATCCGGGTGTGGAAGGTCCCGGCCACGCAGGAGAACATCAGCCCGTCCGCCCAGGCGACCAGGGACAGGACGTGCCGCTGCGGCTCGGTGGAGCCCATCGCGGTCACCAGCGCGCCGAGCTGGTCGCGGAAGCGGGCGCCCGCCGCGTCGAAGGGAGCGCGCAGCTCCGGGCGGCGGGTCGCCTCCAGGGCCAGTTCGTAGCGGGCGAGGGTCAGTCCGCGGTTGCCGGTCAGCGCGCGGTGGGTGGCGAGCGCCAGCCCGTCCACCAGTGCGTCGAGGCCGCCGGTGCGCGGGTCCGGCATCTCGTGCAGGGCCAGGACCCGCCCCTCCCGGTCGGCCAGCCGCCGCACGGCCAGTTCCAGCAGGGCCTGGCGGGTGCGGGCGACGTTCGACGTCGAACCCTGCGGCAGCCCCGCCGCCTCGTCGACGGCCCGGTGTGTCAGCCCCCGCATCCCGCGTGCGGCGAGCAGGGCGAGGGCGGCGTCGGCGACACGATCGGCGCGGGAAGCGCGCTCGGTGGGGGAGGCGGTGGAAGGGGGCTCGGCTGGAGAGGTGTCTTCGGTGGGGGAGGTGCGTTCGGCGGGTGCGGGCATGGGGATCAACCTACCGGTCGACTACACCCGTAGTGCGCGTCACTACATCCGTAGTATCGTCGGACTCGCCCACGGGACACTACAGGTGTAGTCCCAGTCGTGCGGGAGGCGCCATGCCCCAGTCACAGCCCCAGCCACAGTCCCAGTCCCGGTCCGAGCCTCAGCCCCGGAGTTGGTCCGAGGACCGGCCGCAGAGCAGCTACCGGGACCGGACCCAGGCCCGGTCGTCCCGGCCCACGACCGCCGTGGTCATCGGCGGCGGCATCGGAGGCCTCGCCGCGGCGGCGGCCCTGCACCGGTCCGGCCACCGCGTCACCGTGCTGGAGCGCGCCCCTTCCGTCGAGCCCGTCGGCGCGGCCGTCTCGCTCTCCCCGAACGCCCTGCGCGCCCTGGACGTCATCGGCATCGGCGACCGGATCCGCGATCTCGCCGCCTGGCAGGGCGACGGAGGGCTGCGCACCCCGGCCGGCCGCTGGCTCGCCCGGACCGACGCGGCGGCTGCGGCCGAGCGGTTCGGCGGCCCCCTCGTCCTGCTGCACCGCGCCACGCTCATCGAGGCCCTGGCCGCGCTCCTCCCGCCCGGGACCGTCCGCACGAGCGCCACCGCCCGCCTCGCCGACCCCGGTGACGTACGGCGCCCGGCCCGGGTGGCCACGCCCGACGGCGAACTGGAGGCCGACCTCGTGGTGGCCGCCGACGGCATCCACTCCGCGGCCCGCCGGGTGCTGTTCCCGGACCACCCCGGCCCCGTCTACTCCGGCTTCACCACCTGGCGCCTCGTGATCCCGCTACCGGGCGCCGCGTTCGCCTCACACGAGACCTGGGGCCGCGGCTGCCTTTGGGGGACGCACCCGCTCAACGACGGCCGGGTGTACGCGTACGCCGCCGCCGTGACGCCCGCCGGGCAGCGCGCCGCGGACGACGAACGGGCCGAACTCCTGCGCCGCTTCGGCCACTGGCACGACCCGATCCCCGCGGTGCTCGCCGCCGCCCGCCCGCAGGACGTCCTGCGCCACGATGTCCACCACATCGCAGCCCCGCTGCCCTCCTGCCACCGCGGGCGGACCGTCCTCCTCGGCGACGCCGCGCACGCCATGCCGCCGACCCTCGGGCAGGGCGGCAACCAGGCGGTCGAGGACGCCGTCGTCCTCGCCCACCACGCGGGAGACCTCCCCGCGTACACCGCCGCCCGGCTGCCCCGGACCACCGCCGTCGCCCGCCGGGCGGTCCGGGTCGCCCGCGTGAACATGATGGGCGACCGGGCCGGATGCGCCGTACGGAACACCGCGATCGCCGCGCTGTCCCGGACCGTGCCGGGAGCGCTGCTGCGCGGTTTCGACGGGATCGCCGACTGGCGGCCGCCGCAGCGCCCGTATGCTGCCGTGCGGGCAGGAACCGCGGACGCGGGCGGACGATGAGGGAGAACACGTGAAGGTCGGCTGCATCGGACTGGGCGACATCGCGCAGAAGGCATACCTGCCGGTGCTCGGCACACAGCCCGGAATCGACCTGCACCTGCAGACCCGGACGCCCGCCACGCTCCAGCGGGTCGCCGACAGCCTGCACCTGCCGGCCGGGCAGCGTCACGCGGACCTGGACGCGCTGCTCGCCCAGAACCTCGACGCGGCCTTCGTGCACGCCCCCACCGCCGCCCACCCCGAGATCGTCACGCGGCTCCTGGAAGCCGGCGTGCCCACGTACGTCGACAAACCGCTCGCCTACGAACTCGCCGACTCCACGCGTCTGGTGCGGCTCGCCGAGGAGCGCGGCGTCTCGCTCATGGTCGGCTTCAACCGGCGCTACGCGCCCGGATACGCGCAGTGCGCCGAGCACCCGCGCGAGCTGATCCTCCTCCAGAAGAACCGTGCGGGGCTGCCCGAGGAGCCCCGCACGATGATCCTCGACGACTTCATCCACGTCGTGGACACCCTGCGGTTCCTGGTGCCCGGCCCGGTCGACGACGTCACCGTGCGCGGCCGGATGCGCGACGGGCTGCTGCACCACGTCGTGCTGCAGCTCGGCGGGGACGGGTTCACCGCGCTCGGCGTGATGAACCGGCTCAGCGGCTCCGCCGAGGAGATCCTGGAGGTCTCCGGGCAGGACACCAAGCGGCAGGTGGTCAACCTCGCCGAGACGATCGACCACAAGGGGCAGCCGACCGTGCGCCGGCGCGGCGACTGGGTGCCCGTGGCCCGGCAGCGCGGCATCGAGCAGGCTGTGCTGTCCTTCCTCGACGCCGTACGCGCGGGCCGGCCGCTCAGCGCCCGGGACGCGCTGGAGACCCACGAGCTGTGCGAGCGCGTGCTGCGGACGGTGCTGGAGCGCGCCGGCGCGGCCTGAGCAGCGCCCGCACCCCCTCGCTCACGCACAGCGCGCCCAGCACCAGCAGCGCCGCGTGCACCGGCCAGTCGCCGTAGCGGACGTACGGTGTGACGCCGTGCGCGGTCGGTACGTCGTACACCCGCGCCGTGCTCGCGTCCGTGCCGAGCCAGGGGCCGACGCGCTGCCCGCCCGGTCCGTAGACGGCGGACACGCCGGTCAGCGTGGCGTGCACCATGGGGCGCCCCGTCTCGGCGGCGCGCAGCGCGCCGAGCGAGGCGTGCTGCGCGGGCGCCCAGCTGTGCTGGAACGTGGAGGTCGACGACTGGGCGAGCAGCACCCCGGCGCCGTCGCGCGCCAGGTGCCGGCTCATGTCGGGGAAGGCGGTCTCGAAGCAGACCAGCGGGCCGACGCGCAGGCCGTGGCCGACGTCCATGACGACCTGCTCGTCGCCCCGCCTGCGGTCCTCGCCCGCGGCCTTGCCGACGGAGGTCGCCCAGCCCAGCAGCGAGCGCGCCGGGACGTACTCGCCGAACGGCACCAGCCGCATCTTGTCGTAGCGGTCGCCGGTCGGGCCGTCCGGGCCGACCAGTACCGAACTCTTGTAGATGCCGGGCCGGTCGGAGCGCCGGGCGTCCACGTTGACGAGGACGTCCGCGCCGACCTCGCGGGAGAGGGCAGCGATCCGCCGCGCGAGGTCCGGCCGCTGGGCCAGGTCGAAGCCGACGCTGCTCTCGCCCCACACCACCAGGTCCACGCGTTGCCCGGCCAGGCCGCGGGTCAGCTGTTCCTCGCGGTCGAACCGCCGCTGTCCGCTCTCGGTCCCGTCGACCATGCCCGGCTGGACCACGGCGATGCGGACGTGACCGTCGACGTCCGGCCGCGGTGCCCAGGCCCAGGCCGCGGAGGTCACCGCGGCGGTGGCGGCCAGACCGGCCACCGCGGGCGCCCGGACCCCGCGCACCGCCACGAGGACGGCGACGGCCACGTTGACGGCCACCACGAGGAAGCTCAACAGCCACACACCGCCGACCGAGGCCAGCCGCAGAGCCGGCGCCACCTGCCACTGGCTGGCGCCCAGCATGCCCCACGGGCCGCCCAGGCCCTGCCAGGACCGGACGAGTTCCACGGCCAGCCAGCCCGACGGCAGCACGACGAGGGCAGCCGCGGCGCGCCCGGCCGAGGGCCGGCCGGCCAGGAACCGCCGCACCAGCCACCCCCAGGGCAACCACAGCGCCCCCAGCAGCGCCGCCAGCACCACCGTGAACACGTGCAGGCTCGGCAGCAGCCAGTGGTGCACGGCCAGCATGAAGCCCAGCCCGCCGCACCATCCGTCGTACGCGGCCCGCCGCCCGGTCGGTGCGCAGCGGGCCAGCAGGATCCACGGAACCAGCGCCCCGTAGGCGAACCACCACAACGCCGGTGCGGGGAAGGCGAGCATCGGCAGCGCACCGGCGAGGACGGCGAGCACCGAACGCCGCCACGGCGAGCCGAGCCAGCGGCCGAACGTCTCCATAGGGCGCCCTCCTACCCGCGGACGGCTCCGCTTATCCGACGATCCCCGAACGCCTTCCAGTCTGCGCGCCCCCACAACTCCCGTCCGGGCGACGGCCGGCCCGGCCGGCAGGACGGTCGGCGGGCGGCTCCGCCGTCCTCCGCATATTCGGTGGCCCGCGCGGGCGGCGGTCGGTGAGTCTGGGCGAGTGAATGATCAGCACGCCGATCCGGAGCCCCGTTTCCGCATCCGCGCCCACCACACCGAATCCACGATCACCGTCTACCAGGCCTACCCCCCGGAGATCGGCGGCCCCGCGGCCCGCGACGGGCGGTTTCCGGCCGCCTGGAAACGCGACCGGATGACCTGGATCAAGCCGTC
Source organism: Streptomyces sp. NPDC056160 (assembly GCF_042268205.1). NCBI lineage: Bacteria > Bacillati > Actinomycetota > Actinomycetes > Kitasatosporales > Streptomycetaceae > Streptomyces > Streptomyces sp. NPDC056160. The sequence goes on along the minus strand of NZ_JBHJUW010000077.1, from coordinate 20,212 downwards.
GTTCCTCTGGATGATGTACCGCTGCGGCTGGGGCACAAAGGCGGGGCAGGAGACCGTCCTCGGGATCCGGATCAGCCGGGCCGGCTTCGAGTGGGCGCTGCGTGAGGCCTGCCTCTCGCACTACGTCCCGGAAGTGCACGGCGACCATGCCGCGTGGCGCAGCCGGCTCAGGCAGGCGCCCGCGCGCGTGCAGTGGGATCCGGAGCGCGACCTGCGCCTGGCCCCGCTGCCGTATCGCTCCCTCCAGCTCGGCCTGGCTGGGGAGGCGGCGGTGAGGTACGCGGACGAGTGGATCGTAGGTGTCGAGGACGTCACCCCGCTCGCGGCCGAGGTGCACGCGTTGGTCCGGTCGGGTGAGCTGGAGCGGGCCGCCGCCTTGCTGCCGGACGAGCGGGCCTACCCCCTGGCCGGCGAGGTGCTTGCGCACTTGCGGGCCTAGGATGATCACGTGAGGCCGCCGCCCGGCGGGGGGACGGCGGGCGCGGGTGAGGAGACCGGAGGTCGGCATGAAGCGTCTCGTGACGGTCGTCACCGGAGGCAGCCGGGGCATCGGTGCCGCGGTCTGCCGTCGGCTGGCGGCCGACGGCCACGACGTGGTGGTCGGCTACGTCCGTGACACCCGCGCCGCGGAAGCCGTCGCGGACGAGGTGCTGGAGGCGGGGGCACGCAGTGTCACCGTGCGCGTGGACACCTCCGTGGAGGCCGACGTCGAGCGGCTGTTCGCCGCGGCGGAGGAGCGGCTGGGGCCGGTGACGGGGCTGGTGAACAACGCCGGGGTGACCGGGCCGCTGGGCCGCCTCGCCGATACGGACACCGCCGACCTGCGCCGGGTCGTGGACGTCAACCTGCTGGGCACCCTGCTGTGTTCACGCCGGGCGGCCCAGCTGATGGGTCCGCGCGGAAACGGCGTGATCGTGAACGTGTCGTCCGCCGCCGCCACGCTCGGCAGCCCCGGCGAGTACGTGCACTACGCGGCGACGAAGGCCGCCGTGGACGCGTTGACCCTGGGGCTGGCCAAGGAACTGGGCCCGGACGGCATCCGCGTCAACGCGGTCGCACCGGGCATGATCGACACCGAGATGCACGCGGCGATGGGTGACCCGGACCGGGCGCGTCGCGCCTCGGACGCCATTCCGCTGCGCCGCCCGGGACGGGCCGAGGAGATCGCCGCCGCCGTCGCCTGGCTGATGTCACCGGACGCCTCCTACGCGTCGGGAGCGGTGCTGCGGGTCTCCGGCGGACGCTGACCGCCGGCGCGACCGCCGCCGGGCGCGGTGTCAGGCCGCCTCGACCACCCGGCCCCGGATGGCGGCGGCCCACTCGACCACCAGCAGCTCGTACTCCGCGCGTTCCTGGGCCGACAGCGACCCGCCCGCACGCATCCAGAGCGCCCGGATCTGCTCGTTCAGCTCGGCAGCGGACCGCACGGAACCAAGGGCCATGAAATCGGGGGACATGGCCCCAAGCGTAGGGGCAAGCACTGACGCTGCGCTACCGGACGGCTACAGGAACCGTATGGAGTCGGTCACGCGCGCGTCGTTCGCCCCACCCGGCCGCCCCCGACGGCGCTCTGCCACGGACTCGGCCGGCGTCTCCGGGACGACTGCCCACTCGGCCGGCTCCGCAGCGTGCGGGCTGTGCACCAGGCCGTGACCAGCCCGATGACGACGGGACCGAGCGCGATCCGGTACCAGGCGAAACGGCATGAAGCTTCTCTTGGAGACGTACTTCGAGAACCATGCGACGACCGCGTGACCGGACGCGAAGGCGACCGATGTCTGTCGCCGGCGACGCCGGCGCCCCCACACCACCTGGCCGCCCTCCAGGGCGTCCTTCAACTCGAAGGCGCCCAAGGCCAGTACGGCGGAAACGGCCGGCAGGAAGGAGTGCCGCGCCGCCGCTTCACGCCGGTAGCCCGCGCTTCACGACCCGGGGCGCCTTCAACGTGCGCGCAGATGATGGCGCTTGCGCCAGGCGACCGTCGCGCCCGCCAGCGCCGGGACGGCGATACAGGCCATCGCGATCAGGAACGCCGGCGAGGTCGGCGTGGCGGCGCGGGCGCCGGCGACCGCATAGGCGGCGGTGTTCGGGATCGAGCCGAGCGCCGTCGCGAGCAGGAACGCCGGCCAGCCCATCCGGGAGACGGCGGCGCAGTAGTTGGCCGCCCAGAACGGCACGCCCGGGAACAGCCGGGCGGCCAGCATCGAACGGAACCCGTGCCGGCTCAGCTGCCCGTCAGCCGCCCTCAGCAACCGGCCGCGCAGCAACGGCCGGAGCGCGTCCTGGCCCAGCACGCGCCCCAGGCCGAAGGCGACCCCGGCACCCAGGACCGTACCGGCGAGCGCGGCCGCCAGCCCGGGGCCCGAGCCGAACAGCGCGCCCGCGGCGAGGTTCAGCAACGGCCGCGGCACGAACGCCACCGTGCACAGGCCGTACGCCACCGCGAAGAGCAGGACCGCCGCGAAACCGCCGAGCTGGGGCGGCAAGCCGTGCGCCAGCAGTCGCTGCGGCTGGAACAGCAGCACGCACGCACCGGCCGCCGCGAGCAGAACGAGCAGCAGGGACAGCCGGGACCAGGGCGACAGCAGCACTCTCGCGCAGCGGGCGGAAGCGGTCAGGGTGGCCGGCGCCGCCGCGAGGACGGCGACGCCCGGCTCGGTGGCGGTGGCCCGGGGAGAGGCCGTGGCGGTGCCCCCAGAGCGGTTGGTGGCATCGAGCATCTGGTGACATTAACCGACAGGTGTGTCTGATCGCCGTATGGTTCGTCTCATGAGTGTCACAGAAGCGAGGGTCCCGGTGGTGCCGGACAGCGCTCTCGCCGACACCGTGCTGGAGCGGCTGACCACCGCCTACGCCGCCGCGGCCGACCCGCCGCGGGCCCCGGCCCTGCGGGCGTACATGAAGGACGTCGCCCCTTTCCTCGGTCTGACCGCGCCCGTGCGCCGCGCCCTGTCCCGCACGGTCCTCGCGGGCACACCCCGGCCCCGGGAGGCCGACTGCACGGCGATCGCGCTGCGGTGCTGGGATCTGCCCGAGCGCGAGTACCACTACTTCGCCGTCGACTACCTGCGCCGGCACGTGGGGCGCTGCTCCTCCCGGTTCCTGCCCGTGACGCGGCACCTCGTCACCACCGTTCCCTGGTGGGACACCGTCGACCTGCTCGCCGCGCACGTCGTCGGTCCGCTGGTGGCGGCCGATCCCCGGCTGCGGGCGGACATGGACGCCTGGATCGCCGACGAGAACCCGTGGGTCGCCCGCACCGCCCTGCTCCACCAGCTGCGCTACAGGCAACGCACCGACAGCGAGCGCCTGTTCGCCTACTGCGTGCGCCAGGGCGGGCACCCCGACTTCTTCGTCCGCAAGGCCATCGGATGGTCGCTGCGCGAGTACGCCAAGACGGACCCGGAGGCCGTACGCGACTTCGTGGCCCGGGAGCGGGGCAGGTTCGCACCGCTGTCGGTGCGGGAGGCGCTGCGGAACATCGGCCCCTGACGGCCTGAACGCCGTTCGCGCATCCGAACGCCCCGGGAGCGCCTGGCTTTCCCGCTGTACGTCCGGACGTTCCCGTACGCCGAAAACCATTCGACGCGCGGCCGCCCTTCGGCGATGATCGACCTCATGTTCCGGCACGCCTTCCTCCTCGCAGCATCCGCAGTCGCGGATGCTCCGGAGGCTGCCGTCCGGATCCTCGTGGCCGCAGTCGACGGCGCCCGAAGCTGACCCTCCCCGGATCGTCCGGCGGACCCCGCAGGGGGAGGGTCGGTACTTCTCGGGGGTCCCGCCTCACTTCTCTTCAGGCTTCGAGGTACAGCCATGCCCAAGACGGCGTACGTACGCACCAAACCGCATCTGAACATCGGCACGATGGGCCACGTCGACCACGGCAAGACCACCCTGACCGCCGCCATCACCAAGGTCCTGGCCGAGCGCGGCACCGGCACGTTCGTGCCCTTCGACCGCATCGACCGGGCTCCGGAGGAGGCCGCCCGCGGCATCACCATCAACATCGCGCACGTCGAGTACGAGACCGACACCCGGCACTACGCGCACGTCGACATGCCCGGCCACGCCGACTACGTCAAGAACATGGTCACCGGGGCCGCGCAGCTCGACGGGGCGATCCTCGTCGTCTCCGCGCTCGACGGGATCATGCCGCAGACCGCCGAACACGTGCTGCTCGCCCGGCAGGTGGGCGTCGACCACATCGTCGTCGCGCTCAACAAGGCCGACGCGGGCGACGAGGAACTGACCGACCTCGTCGAGCTGGAGGTCCGCGACCTGCTCACCCAGCAGGGTTACCCCGGCGACGCGGTACCGGTCGTGCGCGTCTCCGGACTGAAGGCGCTGGAGGGCGACCAGCGGTGGACGGCGTCCATCGAGGCGCTGCTCGACGCGGTGGACACCTACGTGCCGATCCCCGAGAGGTACCTGGACGCGCCGTTCCTGCTGCCGGTGGAGAACGTGCTCACCATCACCGGCCGCGGCACCGTCGTCACCGGAGCAGTGGAGCGGGGCACGGTCCGCGTCGGGGACCGGGTCGAGGTCCTGGGCGCGGAGACCGAGACGGTGGTCACCGGCCTGGAGACGTTCGGCAAGCCGATGCAGGAGGCGCAGGCCGGGGACAACGTGGCGCTGCTGCTGCGCGGGGTGCCGCGCGACGCGGTCCGCCGCGGGCACGTCGTCGCGGCGCCCGGAAGCGTGCCGCCCCGACGGCGGTTCACGGCCCGGGTGTACGTGCTGTCGGCCCGCGAGGGCGGCCGGACGACGCCGGTGGCCACGGGGTACCGGCCGCAGTTCTACATCCGTACCGCGGACGTGGTCGGCGACGTCGACCTCGGCGAGGCGGCGCTCGCGCGGCCCGGGGACACCGTCACCATGACGGTGGAGCTGGGACGCGAGGTCCCCCTGGAGCCGGGGCTCGGCTTCGCCATCCGCGAGGGCGGCCGGACCGTGGGGGCGGGGACCGTGACCGCCGTCGAGTGAGCGGGGATCCCGGGCGCGGGGTGCCGCGCCGCCGGTGAGGACCGGTGGCGCGGCACCGGCGCCTGCCTTCGGGTCGCCCCTGGTCGCCCCTGGTTGCTTCGGGGCCCTTCGGTTGCCTCTGGTGGCCTCTCGTTGCTTCGGTCGACTTCGGGCGCCTTCGCGGCGCGGTGCCCTGCCCGCCTGGCCGCCTGTCCGGCCTCGTGGCCGCCCCGGCACAATGGTGGGGTGACCGAGCCCATACCCGTGACCCGTACCGTCGATCACGGGACCGCCAAGCTGATGCCCGACGTCGACCGGGCGCGCGCGTGGCTGCTGACCGTGGACGGGGCGCCGCAGTCGTACGTCGACCTGGACGCGCCCACCCACCTGGAGTTCGAGTACGCGCGCCGCCTCGGGCACGTGCTGGACACGGTGGCGGAAGAGGGCCGCCCGCTGGACGTGCTGCACCTGGGCGGCGGTGCGCTCACGCTGCCCAGGTACGTGGCCGCGACCCGGCCGGGTTCGCGCCAGGACGTCGTCGAGGCCGACCGCGGCCTGCTGGAGCTGATCCTCGGACACCTTCCCGTGCCCGACGGCTCGGGCATAGCCCTGCACGCGGCCGACGCCCGCGCCTGGCTGGAAACAGCCCCGGCCGGCTCGGCCGACGTACTGGTCGCCGACGTCTTCGGCGGCTCCCGGGTTCCGGCGCACCTCACCACGCTCGCCTACGCCCGCGAGGCCGAGCGCGTGCTGCGGCGCGACGGCGTCTATCTCGCCAACCTCGCGGACGCCGCGCCCTTCGCCTTCGTGCGTTCCCAACTCGCCACGTTCGCCGAGCTCTTCGAGGAGACGGTGCTCATCGCCGAGCCGGGGGTGCTGCGGGGACGCCGCTTCGGCAACGTGGTGCTGATCGCCGCGCACCGCCCACTCGACACGGCCGCCCTGACCCGGCTCACCGCCTCGGACACGTTCCCCGCCCGGGTGGAACACGGCGCCGGACTGCGGGAGTTCGTGGGCGCCGCGCGGCCGGTGCGGGACGAGGACGCCGTGGCCTCGCCCGAGCCCCCGGGCGGGTCCTTCGGCATCGGCTGATCCGAGGCCCTCGGAGTGACCCGGGATCGGAGTGACCCGGGATCGGAGTGACCCGAGACCGCAGTGGCCGGGTGACCGGAGCGCCGGAACGGCCCCGGCCGCGTGGCGTCGCCGGCCTCACCCGCCGGTGGGCGTCCCGTGCAGCCGCACCGTGCCGAGGATCTTCATCACGGTCGCCTTGGGCACCTCGTCGCGCACACCCTTGACGCCGTAGAAGTTCCAGGACACGAAGTCACCCGCGGAGTTCTTGAAGCCGAAGGTGAGTGCCTTGCCGTCGGTCGCGCACTTGCCCTTCATCGGCGTCTTGGCCGACTGGGCCCAGGCGATGCTGCCCTGGATGCCCGACGTCGTCTTGAAGGGCTGGGCCTTCTTGTCGAAGGTGATGCTCTTCTTGTCGGGCTGGGTGAAGCCGCCGTACACCCACCAGGCCACGGTGTTCACCGCGACCTCGTCGGTGTTCTTCGCGCCGTCGGCCCCCTTGACGCCCGTCGAGGCGAGCGACGTGTTCTCGGTCCGCCCGTCCTTGTCGTCGTCGGACGTGCACCACTTCGGCTTGTCCTGGGCGGCCCCGGACATGACCGCGAGCAGTTTGCCGCTCTTGTGGTCCTCGAAACCGATACCGAGGCCGGGAGACTTGACCTCCCAGTCGGCGGGTACGTCGAAGGCGACGCCCCACTTGGGGTTGACGACGACCTTCCAGCCCGCGATCTGCGGCTTCTCGGTCTCGTTGCCGCGGGGGTTGTCGTCCGGGGCCGAGCCGGAGGGCCCGGTCTCGGCGGAGGCCGACGTCGACGCGGGCGCGGACACCGACGGGCTCGTGCCGGCATCCTTCGCGCCGTCGTCCGCCTTGTCGTCCTTCTTCCCGCCGAGGACCAGGAAACCGGTCACGCCGGCGGCCACCACGACGGCGGCCGCCGCGATGATCGCGACGAGCTTCGTCCGGTTCCCGCCACCGCCACCACTGCCGCCGCCGGCCGGCGGCTGCGCCATGCCGGGCGGCACCGGAGCGCCCCACTGCGGCTGCTGCGGCTGGGGTGACTGCGGAGGCTGCTGCGCATACGGATTGGGCTGCTGGTAGCCGGGCTGCTGATACGGATTCGGCTGCTGGTACCCCGGCTGCTGGTACGGGTTGTTCTGCGGGTCCTGCGGGTTCTGCTCGCCCCCGGGCGGCTGCTGTCCTGGCCACATGTGCAGTAACCCTAGGGCTCCGGGGACACGATTCGGTCACCGCCCCTTGTCAGGGACGTACCAGAAAAACGGAGGCAGCGAGCTGGTGGGCGCTCTGGTCAGAGTGGGCTACTCGCGAGTAACCTTCGGGCATGAGCGCAGATCAGATGTCCATCGGCGAACTGCTCGCCGCCACGGTGCCCATGGTTCGCACCCTCAACCTGGAGTACCTGGAGACCACGCCGGAGCGGGCCGTCCTCGCCCTGCCGGACCAGGAGGAGTACCGCAACCACGTGGGAGGCCCGCACGCCGGGGCGATGTTCACCCTGGGCGAGTCCGCGAGCGGCGCGATCGTCCTCGCCGCCTTCGGTGACCAGCTCGCGAGGGCGGTGCCGCTGCCGGTGGACGCCCGGATCGCCTTCAGGAAGATCGCCCTCGGCCCGGTGAAGGCCACCGCCACCCTCGGCCGCCCCGCCGCCGAGGTCGTCGCCGAACTCGACGAGGGCAAGCGCCCCGAGTTCCCGGTGACCGTCGAGATCCAGCGCGAGGACGGCGCCGTGACGACCGAGATGACGGTGGTCTGGACGCTGCGTCCCAACAGCTGATCCACGCCCCGGGCGGCCGGCCGGAGCGCGCACCTCGGCCGGACCGGCGCGGGGAGGACCCGACGGCGCGGCCGGCGGCACCCTGCGTCCTCTGCGTCGACGCGCGCACCGGGACCTCGCGCCGGCCAGGGAATGCCGTTTCCACACCCGTCTCCTCGACGTCTCCCTGCGCCGGGGCACCGCTGCCCGGCCGGGCCCGTCCAACGCCCCCGGCCGGGCCGACGGACCGTCCGTTTCCGGCCTGCCCCGGGATCCGCGGGACGCCGGTGGCGCGGGCCGACCCGGTACCCTTCTCGGGGGGCGCGTCTTAGCACCGCCTTTCGGGAACGCATGGACGCGAAACGGGGAGGACCTGCGGTGCACGTCCAGGATTGGCTCGACACGGTGCCTTCGGCCGCCGTCTACGCGGTGGTGGCGCTCGTCATCGGTCTGGAGAGCCTGGGCATCCCGCTGCCCGGTGAGATCGTCCTGGTCTCCGCCGCGCTGCTGTCCTCCCAGAACTCGGGCATCAACCCCGTCGTGCTCGGCGCGTGCGCCACCGCGGGCGCGGTCGTCGGCGACTCCATCGGCTACGCCATCGGCCGCAAGGGCGGCAGACCCCTGCTCGCCTGGCTCGGCGGCAAGTTCCCCAAGCACTTCAGCGAGGGCCATGTCGCCACGGCCGAACGGTCCTTCCAGAAGTGGGGCATGTGGGCCGTGTTCTTCGGCCGTTTCGTCGCCCTGCTGCGCATCTTCGCGGGCCCGCTCGCGGGCGTCCTGCACATGCCGTACTGGAAGTTCCTGATCGCCAACGTCCTCGGCGGCATCTGCTGGGCGGGCGGCACCACGGCCGTCATCTACTACGTCGGTGTCGTCGCCGAGTCCTGGCTGAAGAAGTTCTCCTGGCTCGGCCTGGTGGTCGCCGTGCTGATCGGCCTCACGTCGTTCCTGGTGATCAAGCGCAGGGCGAAGAAGGCACAGGCCGCCCAGCAGGAGACCGAGGCGGCGGAACCGGTCGCGGCCGGCGAGTAGCCCCGTCGCCGCACGGCCCGGGCCCGTCGGCCGGTTCGCACCCCTCACCGTCGGCCCTCGGCTACCGGCCCTCCGCTACCGGCCCTGGGCGGTCCGCCACCACCCCTCCGGCCGCCCGCTACCGGCCCTGGGGTCCGCAAACCCCCCCGGCCGTCCGCACCCACCCCTCGGCCGTCCGCTACCGGCCCTCGGCCGGCGGATCCTCCTGGGCGTGGACGTCGCGGTGCGCCCGCGCCAGCTCCGCGTACATCGTGCCGTTGAGCGTGATCCCCTGGCGTTCCTCCTCGGTCAGCTCCCGCCTGACCTTCGCGGGCACGCCCGCGACCAGCGACCCCGGCGGCACCCGCATGCCCTGCGGCACCAGGGCCTGCGCTGCCACCAGCGAACCCGCCCCGATCACCGCCCCGTTCAGCACCGTCGCACCCATCCCGACCAGGCAGTCGTCCTCGACCGTCGCGCCGTGCACCACGGCGTTGTGGCCGATGGACACACGCTCACCGACGCGCACCGGGAAACCGGGGTCGGCGTGCAGCGTGCAGTTGTCCTGCACATTGCTGTGTGCGCCGACGGCGATCCCCTCCACGTCGCCGCGCAGCACCGCGCCGTACCAGACGCTCGCGCCCGCCCCCAGCGTCACGTCCCCGACCACCGTCGCCGTGGGCGCCACGAACGCCTCCCCGTCCACTCGCGGCTGCCGGCCGCCGATGCCCGTGATCAACGCCTCCCGTGCCATCATCGTCCCGCCTTCCCCTGCCGTTCCCGGCCGCCTCGCGACCTCGTACGACGGCACCGTACGTCATCCGGTGGGGTGAAGATCACAGGTGTCCGCCCGGATGGGGGCAGTGCCGGCTGAGTACGGTGAGCGGGTGCCCAAGCGCAAGAACACGTTCTCGTCATGGACCTCGACATGGTCGCGTCGCCTCGCGCAGCGCGCCGTCCACGCGGGGTGGGCGTGGGTGCAGCGCACGGGTTCCGTGACGGCGGAGCATCCCGGGCGGTTGCGCTTCGGTGCGATGGGAACAGGTACCAGGCTGGCCTTTCCGCTCGGTACGGTCTTCGGCGAACCCTGGATCCACCTCGGCGCCCACTGCATCATCGGCGAGCAGGTCACGCTGACCGCCGGTCTGATGCCCGACCTCGACCTGGGCCCCGACCCGATCCTGCGCATCGGGGACGGCGTCGTCCTCGGCCGCGGCAGCCACGTCATCGCCGACACCACGGTCACCATCGGCAGCGACTGCTACTTCGGTCCCTACGTCTACGTCACCTCCACCAACCACTCCTACGACGACCCGCACCAGCCCATCGGCAAGCAGTGGCCGCGGATGGAGCCGGTGGAGATCGGCCCGGGGTGCTGGATCGGCACCGGCGCGGTCGTCCTGCCAGGTGCCCGGATCGGCCGGAACGTGGTGGTCGCCGCCGGTGCCGTGGTCCGCGGCGAGGTGCCCGACCACGCGGTCGTGGCCGGGGCGCCCGCCCGCGTCGTACGCCGCTGGACGCCTGCCGGGGGCTGGCAGCCGCCCCTGCGGACACCGGCTCCGGTACCGATTCCGGACGGCATCACTCCGGAGCAGTTGCTGGCACTGGCGGGGCCGGCCGAGGACGGCGCGGACCGGGAGGCCGAAGCCTGACCGGCCGGTCCGGCGGGTGCCGTCCGCGCCCGCTCAGCCGGTCGCAAGCAGCAGTGTGCCCACCATCGCCAGTCCCGCGCCCGCCGCCTGGACGGTCCGGAGCCGCTCACTGAGGAAACCGCGCGCGGCCAGCGCGGTCACCACCGGGTAGAGCGAGGCGAGCACGGCGGCGACGGTGACCGGGCCGTGCTGTGCGGCGACCGCGTAGGTGCCGTTGGCCGCCACGTCCGCGAGACCGACGAAGGCGAACGCCGGAAGCGATGCCCAGGGAAAGCCGGCCGCGGGCAGCACGTCACCGCCGCGGCGCGCGGAGGCGTACAGCGCGGCGCCCCCTGTCACCACGTTGGTCACGCGCTGTACGAACAGCGCGAGGAACAGACCGGTGACGGTGGTCGAGGCCTCGGCGATCAACGCGAACACGGTGCCGAACCCGAGCGCCGCGACGAGTGTCAGCCAGATCGTCCGCCGCTGCACGGCGGCGCCCTTCGCCTGGGGGCCGCCGGCCAGCACGACACCTGTGACGGCGACCGCGATGCCGGCGATCTGCGTCGGCCCCGGCCGTTCGCCGAGGACCAGGCCGACCCCGATGGGGACCGCCACGCTCAGGGTGGCGAGCGGGGAGACCACCCCCATGGGACCGAGCGCGAGCGCCTTGTAGAAGGAGAGCATCGCCACCGGCCCGACCAGACCGGCGGCGAACGCGAACCACAGACGCGGACCGGCCTCGCTCCAGGCGCCGGTGGCGAACACGATCGCGGCCAGCACCGCGGCGGCGATCGTCTGGGAGACCACGACGACGGTCAGTGCCGGGTTGCGTCGTGTGAGCAGTCCGCCGCCGAAGTCGGCCAGGCCCCACAGGAGGCTGGTGGCCAGGGCGAAGAGTGCTGTCACGGCGGCCTCGCAGTACAGTGCGGTGAACGATCGGGTGCAACCCACCGTAGTTCAATGCAATAAACTTTGTCATTCAAAATATTGGACGGAATGTGTCGGACCTCGAACTGCTGACCCAGTCCCTGGCGCGCAACGTCAAACGCTGGCGCGGCGAGCGCGCCTTCACCCTGGACGCGCTCGCCGCCCGCGCGGGAGTCAGCCGCGGCATGCTCATCCAGATCGAGCAGGCCCGCACCAACCCCAGCCTGGGCACCGTCGTGAAGATCGCCGACGCCCTCGGCGTCAGCATCACCACCCTGCTCGACTACGAACAGGGTCCCAAGGTCCGCGTGGTGCCCGCCGACCAGACGGTCCGGCTCTGGCACACCGACGCGGGCAGCTTCAACCGCCTGCTCGCCGGCGCCGAGGCGCCCGGCCCGCTGGAGATGTGGCAGTGGCGGCTGATGCCCGGCGAGTCCAGCTCGTCCGACCCGCATCCGGTCGGCACCGTCGAACTGGTCCACGTCACGGCCGGGGAACTGACCCTCACGGTGGACGGGACGGACTACCCCGTGCCCACGGGCGCGAGCGCGTCGTTCGAGGCCGAGACGGCGCACACGTACGCCAACCACGGCACCGCGCCCATGGAGATGGTGATGGCCGTCTCCGTGCCGCCCGTGCGCTGAGACGCCCGGCCGGGCCGCCCCGCGCTCTTGCTACCGTGCGGTCATGCGCGCACCCATCGGAGACTTCGAGCGGGCCACCCCCGCTCCCGACTGCCTCGGCGAACTGACCGGCCCCGTGGCCGACGCCGTACGCCACTGGCGCGGCAGCGTCCCCGCCGATCAGTTCCTCTACGTCGAGACCGACCCGCAGTGGGCCGACACCGCCACCTTCGTCGAGCACTACGGCCGCGAACTCGTCGAACAGTCGGCCAACTGCGTCGTGGTCTCGGGCAAGCGCGGCGGAGAGTCACGCCTTGCCGCCTGCGTGGTCCTCTCCACCACCCGCGTCGACGTCAACGGCGTGGTGCGCCGCCGACTCGACGCGCGCAAGGCGTCGTTCGCGTCCATGGAGGTCGCCACCGGGGAGACCGGCATGGAGTACGGCGGCATCACCCCGCTCGGCCTGCCCGCGGACTGGCCCGTCCTGGTCGACTCGGCCGTCGTCGACCTGCCGTACGTCCTGGTCGGCAGCGGCCGCAGGCGCGGCAAGCTCCTGATGCCGGGCAAGGCGTTCGCGGAACTGCCGGGGGCGGTCGTCCTGGACGGGCTCGGCGTCTGACCCTGCGCGCGGCACGTCCGCGGCGGCGGCCCGTGCCGACGGGCTCAGACCGTGCGGCGACGGGCTCAGACCGTGCGGCGACGGGCTCGGGACGTGAGGTGGTGGGCTCAGACCGTGAGGTGGTGGGCGAGGAGCCGGTGCGGGTCGCTCTCGCCCGGGGCGGGCTCCGGGTCGGCGTGCACCAGGGTGGCGGTCAGCGGCGGTACGGCGTCGGCACGCGCAAGGAGGGCCGCCGGGTGGTCTGCTCCCTGCTCGACGGCCCCCTGCGCCGCCTGGTCGGCGAGGCGCTGAACGCGGCGGACCACCGCCTCGACGGCCGCCCGCCGCACGACTGAGCGGGGACGGTCCTCAGCGCCTGCCTCGCTCGGCTGCGGCCCGCGCGGCGGTGGCCCGCGGTCAGTGGCGGCCCCCGCTCAGTGGTGGCCGGCCGTGCCGAGGTACTGCTCGGCGAAGGCTGCCGCGGCGGCCGGCGAGGTGAACAGGCGGCGCAGCCGGGCCAGCGTCGTGCCCGCCCGGTAGGGATCGCCGGACGCGGCACCGTGGTAGACGTCCGAGAGCCACTGCGAGAACTCCTGGTAGTCCCATACCCGCCGCAGGCTCGCCGCCGAGTAACCGGCCAGAGCGCGCTCGTCGCCGGCCGTCAGGCGGTCGACGAGCGCGTCGCCCAGCAGGAAGGCGTCGTGCAGGGCGAGGTTCATGCCCTTGGCCGCGATGGGCGCGGTCAGGTGCGCCGCGTCCCCGGCCAGGAACAGCCGGCCGGACGCCATCGGCTCCACCACGTAGTCGTGCATGTCGAGCACGCGCTTCTCGACCAGCCGCCCCTCCTTGAGCGGCGGGGCGTCCGCCGCCGCGAGCCGGAGCCGCAGCTCCTTCCAGACCCGCTCGTGCGGCCAGTTCTCCGGGTCGTCGCCGGGCGGGCACTGCAGGTAGTAGCGGGTCACCTCGGGGCTGCGGGGCATGTGGCCGGCGAACCCGAGGGGGTGAACGCCGAACAGGACGCTGTCGGCGGACGCCGGCGCCTCGGCGAGCAGCGCCAGCCAGCCGATGCCGTAGTCGTGCCGCGCGATCCGGGCGTGCTCCGGGGACAGCGCCGCCCGGCTCACCCCGCGCGCTCCGTCGCACCCGGCGACGAAGTCGCAGCGGACCAGGCGCCGTTCACCTGTCTCGGGGCAGCGGTAGGAGACCGACGGATGGTCCGTGCCGGTGTCGTGCAGCGTCACGTCCCGCACTCCGAAGCGGATGTCGCCGCCCCGGACGTCGGCGTACTCGCGCACGAGGTCCGTCACGAGCAACGGCTGCGGGTAGACGAAGTGGTGCTGCCCCGTCAGCTCGGAGTACGGGAGACGGTGGCTCGCCCCGTCGAAGCGGAACTCGCACGTGGTGTGGCGCTCCGCCCGCTCCAGCAGTCGCGTGGCCAGGCCACGCCGCTCGAGTCCGCGCACGACCCGCTCCTCGAGGACGCCGGCCCGTGGGCGCCGCTCTATGAACTGCCGGGACTCGGTCTCCAGGACCAGGCAGTCCACCGAGGCGGCCCGGAGGATGTTGCCGATCGTGAGCCCCGCGGGCCCGGCGCCGAGGACGACGACGGGGCGGCGGGTGGGGGAGGAGGTACTGGGGTGGGGGGAGATCTGCGTCACCCGGGCATTATGACGGTGCCCTGTCAGGCGCGGACGCCGGGTGGCCGGGTGGGGCCCGCTGCGGGTGACAGGCCCAACTTGCCTGTCACAGGCGGGGGATCTCGATCGCCGGGCACCGGTCCATGACCATCTCGAGACCTGCCGCCCTGGCCCGCCCGTAGGCCGCCTCGTCGACGACGCCCAGCTGGAACCACACCGCCCGCGCACCCTTGGCGACCGCCTCGTCGGCCACCTGACCGGCCAGCCGGCTGTTGACGAACACGTCCACGACGTCCACGTCGAAGGGGATCTCCGCGAGGGAGGCGTAACCCTGCTCCCCGTGCACGGTCTCCGCCCCGGGGTGGACGGGGACGACACGCTTGCCGAACCGCCGCAGCACCTCGGCGACGCCGTACGCCGCACGGCCGCTGTTGTTCGACAGGCCCACGACGGCCCAGGTGTCACCGAGTCCGGTCAGGATCTTCCGCACCGTCGCCGCATCGCCGTACACCACTGTTCTCCTCACGCCCGGGAATCATGCCTGGGATTCACACCTGGCAATCACGCCTGAAAAGGACCATCGACGCGGCAACACCGGGCATCGGCCGCGGATTCCCGCCACGTTCCGCCCGCCATCGGCCGCCGGGTTCCCGCCACACCGTCCGTAATGTGTGCCACTTGCCTGCGCGCGGCCCTCGGGCGGCCTACGCTCGGGCCGTGCTGCGCATCATCGACGCCCGAACCGGCGAACCAGTGGAGGCCGCCCCGGCCCGTCGTGGCCTGACCCGCATCGAGGCGCACGTGTCCGGCTTCGACGCCTTCGGCCTGCGCGTGCTCGTGGTCGCCGACCTGCTCGTCCGCGCGCTCGAACTGGGCGGCACCCCGGTGTGGGCCCTGCTGACCGGCGACCGTGAGCAGGCGGAGCTGCGGGCGGGCGCCGCGGCCCTGGGCATCCGTCCCTTCGAGGACAGCAGGGGCCTCGGCGCGGCGCTGGGCGAGGCGCAGGTCGTGCGCGTGGGCCCCGAGGGCGGCGCGGCGGGTGACGAGGCGGGCGGCGGCGTGCGGATGGCCGTCGCACCCGTGGACACGACGCTCCCCGTGACCCCCGGCCTCGACCGTGACCCGGCCGCCTGGCGGCTGGCCCTGCTCGGCCACCCCCGCACCCGGCGCGTGCAGCTCGACGCGGACGCGCTGGAGGAGGCGCGCCGGACCCTCGCACGCTGGCGCCGCGCGGTCGCCGGGTGGGCGGAGCGGCCCTCGCGGCCGATCCCCGACGACGTGCGCGCCCGGCTGCGCGCCGCCTGGGAGGACGACCTGGACGTACCCGGGGCGCTCCGCGTGCTGGAAGGGGTCGAGACCCGGCCCGACCTCACCGACGGCGCCCGCTTCGAGACGTACGCCTACGCGGACCGTCTCCTCGGCCTGGACCTCACGCGGGACGTGGGACGCGCCGTGTGATCGCCCGCGGGCGCCGCGGGCCCTGGGCGTCCGCCCGCCGGCCGCGGCCAGGCGGGACGCGCCAACGCGGGCCTGGAGGCCCCGGCCGGAGCCCCCGGCGCGGGCCCCGGCGGCAGCCCGTCGGCGCCGGCGGCCGGGTTCCCGAGCGCTACGCATAGGCTGGCCGGATGCAGGACGAGTACCGCACAGTGGCCCGCGCGGGCGTGCACGAGATCGAGATCAACCGCTCCCGCTTCCTGTGCGCCCTCGCCCCGGCCGCCGGCGAGCGGGAGGCGCAGGAGTTCATCGCCGCGGTCCGCAAGGAGCACGCCGACGCCACGCACAACTGCTGGGCCTACGTCATCGGCGCCGACGCCGGAATCCAGAAGGCCGGCGACGACGGCGAACCCGGCGGCACCGCGGGCGTGCCCATGCTCCAGATGCTGCTGCGCCGCGACATGAGGTACGTCGTCGCGGTGGTCACCCGCTACTACGGAGGTGTCAAGCTCGGGGCGGGCGGTCTCATCAGGGCGTACGGCGGAGCCGTCGGCGAGGCGCTGGACGCCCTCGGCACCCTGACGCGCCGCCGCTTCCGGCTGGCCACGGTGACCGTCGACCACCAGCGGGCGGGCAAGGTGCAGAACGACCTGAGGGCGACCGGGCGGGACGTGCGGGAGGTGCACTACGGCGAGGCCGTCACCCTGGAGATCGGCCTGCCGGACGCCGACGTGGACGCCTTCCGGGCATGGCTCGCGGACGCCACCGCCGGGACCGCCGGGTTCGAACTCGGCGGCGAGGCGTACGGCGACGCGTGAAAGCTCACGCGGCATAACCGGCCATAAGGGCATCAAGGGTCTTGAATGGGGTCAGCTCGCGGCCGGCTGATCCGGGAGTAACCGCCCTTGCTGTCGGACCCGGCGGTTACTCTTCGAGGATCATGAGGCTCCTGCACACTTCCGACTGGCACCTGGGCCGGGCGTTCCACCGTGTGAACATGCTCGGGGCCCAGGCCGAGTTCATCGGTCACCTCGTGACGACCGTGCGTGAGCGCGGTGTCGACGCGGTGGTCGTGTCGGGAGACGTGTACGACCGCGCCGTCCCCCCGCTGGCCGCCGTCGAGCTGTTCGACGACGTCCTGCACCGCCTCGCCGGCCTCGGCGTGCCCACGGTGATGATCTCCGGCAACCACGACTCCGCCCGCAGACTCGGCGTGGGCGCCGGCCTGATCGGCCGCGCGGGCATCCACCTGCGCACCGAGCCGGCCGCGTGCGGCACCCCCGTGGTGCTGTCCGACACCCACGGCGACGTCGCCTTCTACGGACTGCCGTACCTGGAACCCGCTCTGGTCAAGGACGAGTTCGCCGTCGGCAGGGCGAGCCACGAGGCGGTCCTCGCCGCGGCCATGGACCGGGTCCGCGCCGACCTCGCCACGCGCGCGCGGGGCACCCGCTCCGTGGTCCTCGCGCACGCCTTCGTCACCGGCGGCGAGGCCAGCGAGAGCGAACGGGACATCACTGTGGGCGGGGTCGCCTCCGTGCCCGCGGGCGTCTTCGACGGCGTCGACTACGCGGCACTGGGCCACCTGCACGGCAGCCAGGTCATCAGCGAGCGCGTGCGCTACTCCGGCTCCCCGCTGCCGTACTCCTTCTCCGAGGCCACGCACCGCAAGAGCATGTGGCTCGTCGACCTGGACGCCGCCGGATCGGTCACCGCCGAGCGCGTCGACTGCCCCGTGCCGCGCCCCCTGGCCCGGATCGGCGGCACCCTGGAGGACCTGCTCGCCGACCCGCACCTCGCCCGCCACGAGGAGGCCTGGGTCGAGGCCACCCTGACCGACGCCGTCCGCCCGGCCGACCCGATGGCCCGGCTCCTCGCTCGGTTCCCGCACACCCTCAGCCTCGTCTTCGCCCCCGAGCGCGCCCCCGGCGACCCGGACGTCTCCTACGCCCGCCGGCTCGCCGGGCGCAGCGACGAGCAGATCGCGCAGGACTTCGTGGCGCACGTGCGCGGCGCCGGACCCGACGCGCACGAACAGGCCGTGCTGCGCGACGCGTTCGACGCCGTGCGCGCCGACGACGCCGAGCGGGAGGTGGCGCGGTGAGGCCCCGGCACAGGCGGGAGGGCACGCCCCGTCCCCTCGCGGACCGCACATGCCCCGGTACGGGAGAGCCGTACGCGAGCCCGGGCCGCGTCGCCGTGCCGGACGGGCCCGCACCGCCGGCCGCGACGGAGGAGGTCCGGTGAGACTGCACCGGCTCGACATCACCGCCTTCGGGCCCTTCGGATCCACCCAGACCGTCGACTTCGACGCCCTGTCGGCCGCCGGGCTGTTCCTGCTCCACGGCCCCACCGGAGCAGGCAAGACCTCCGTGCTGGACGCCGTCTGCTACGCCCTGTACGGCTCCGTGCCCGGCGCCCGGCAGCACGCACAGGGCGGCACCCTGCGCAGCGACCACGCCGCCGCCGGCACCCGCACGCAGGTCACCCTCGACGCCACCGTCGCCGGACGCCGCCTGGAGATCACCCGGCAGCCGCCCTGGGAACGCCCGAAGAAGCGCGGCACGGGCACCACCGTCGACAAGGCGCAGACCTGGCTGCGCGAGTACGACGCGACGACCGGCGCCTGGAAGGACCTCAGCCGCTCCCACCAGGAGATAGGCGAGGAGATCACCCAGCTCCTCGGCATGAGCCGCGAACAGTTCTGCCAGGTCGTGCTGTTGCCCCAGGGAGAATTCGCCCGCTTCCTGCGCGCCGACGCCGAAGCCCGCGGCAAGCTGCTCGGCCGCCTCTTCGACACCCGGCGTTTCGCCGAGGTCGAAAAACGCCTCGCCGAGCGCAGGCGCGCCACCGAGGCCCGGGTGCGCGAGGGCGACGCCGCCCTCCTCGCCGACGCCCACCGCATGCAGCAGGCGGCGGGCGGCGCCATGGAACCGCCCGGCCTCGCCCCCGGCGAACCCGGCCTGGCCGAAGCCGTGCTCAGCGCGGCCGCCGTCGCCCGCAGCACCGCCCGGGAACAGCTGACCGTCGCCCACTGCGGACTCACCGCCGCCGAGAGCGCCGAGGCCGCCGCCGAGCGCGCCCTGGACGGCGTACGCGAACTCGCCCGGCTGCAGAGCCGGTTCGCCGAGGCGCGGCAGCGGGCCGCGCGGCTGGCCGAACGGGCCGGCGCCCACCGCCAGGCGCAGGAGCGGATGGAGCGGGGGCGCAAGGCCGAGAGCGTCGCCCCCGCCCTGGCGCTGCACGAGGCCGCCGACGCCGACCACCGGCGGGCGACCGCCGCCGAGACGCGCGCGCGTGCCCTGCTGCCCGAGCACTTCGCCGACGCGGGCCCGGCCGGACTCGCCGTCGCCGCGCGCCGGGCCGCCGAGGAAGTGGGCCACCTGGAGTCGGCCCGCCGCGCCGAGCGCCGCCTGGCCGACCTCGTCGCCGAACGCGCGGAAGTGGACCGCCAGGCGCACGCCGACGAGGAACTGCTGCACGAGGCCGAGACCTGGCTCGCCGGCTGGGAGACGACCCGCGCGCGGCTGCGGGCCCGCATCGACACCGCCCAGGAGGCGGCAGGACGGGCCGAACAGTTCACGGTACGCAGGGACCCCGCCCAGGCACGGCTGCGGGCCGCCCGGAGCCGCGACCGGCTGACCGGGGAGGCCGAACAGGCGCAGCGTCGCGCCCTCGAATCCGCCGAACGCGCCGTGCGGGCCAGAAGCCACTGGCTCGACCTGAAGGAACAGCGACTGAACGGCATCGCCGCCGAACTGGCCGCGGGCCTCACCGACGGTGAACCCTGCGCCGTCTGCGGCGCCACCGCCCACCCCGCGCCCGCCCGGAAGATCGCCGGGCACGTCGACCGGGAGGCGGAGGAGCGGGCCCTGGCCGCCCACCAGGACGCCGACGAGCGGCGCGCCGAGGACGAGCGCCGGCTCGGTGCCGTACGCGAGGCCCTGGCCGCCGCCACGGCCGAGGCGGGCGACGTTCCCACCGCTCAGCTGGCCGAGGAGGCCGCCGAGCTGGAGCGACTGCTCACGCGCGCGCGTGCGGACGCCTCCGCACTGCACGCCGCACAGGAGGAACTGCGCGCGGCCGAGGCGGAGCGGGAGCGGCGCCTGGCCCTGCTGCGGCAGGCGGAGGCCCGTTCGGCCGCCCGGACCACGCACCGCGACAACCTGGACCGCGAACGGCTCACCCTCCAGACGGAGCTGGCCGAGGCCAGGGGCGCCGCCGCCAGCGTCGCCGCGCGGGCCGCGGAACTGGAGCTGCGGGCGGCCCGCCTCGCCGACGCCGCCGATGCCGCCCGCATCGCCGAGGAGAGCGCCGAGCGGCTCAAGGAAGCCGACGGACGGCTCGCCGAGGCCGCCTTCCGGGCCGGCTTCGACACCCCGCGGGCCGCGGCCGCCGCGCTCCTCGACGACGCCGCCCACCGCGACCTCCAGCACCGGCTGGACGCCTGGCACGCCGAGGAGGCCGCCGTCCGCGCGGTGCTCGCCGAGGCCGGCACCGCGACCGCGGCCCGGCAGCCGGCCGCCGACGTCGCCGCGGC